>DASZRZ010000461.1:0-13789 GCA_035548935.1 Terriglobales bacterium | reverse complement strand
CCCGAAGCGGGTCAGGTTATGCGCATGGAGGGCACGGTTGATTCGGGTGCTCCCGTCATGGCTCGCGCCGATGTAGCCGTGGTCTACGAGCCGCGCTAACGTCCGGCAGGGTTTTACTTCCAGCTTCGGCAATGAGCTTCGCGCTCAACCGGCCAACCAGCCGGGCCGACGCTGGGTTTTTTGATAACGGCTTTTTGCCGCGGCATTTTGCATCGGCGGTTTATGCGCCCGGCCGCACGCTTCCCGCCGGACACATCTCTAAGTTCAGTTTCTTCATTCCGGTTTGCAAATGCCCGGCGGATTCGGTTGGGGTAGCTCCCCGGCCGGCGTGCCGGCTTTGCGCCGCTGACATTTACAGACGGACCCAGATGCCATGAACCCTTCCGCCCTCCGCAATGCCGCCAACAAGCGCCTGTATTTCTTCGCGGGAGTTCTTTTGCTCTGGTGTGGGGCCATTGGACTCCGTCTTGTCCAGCTCCAGATCTTCAACTATGGCTCATGGTTGCAGCGCGGGCAGCGCCAGCAACAGCGCACCATCGAGGTCTCTCCCCGGCGCGGGATCATCTACGACCGCAACGGCCAGGAACTGGCCATGTCGGTTACCGTTGAATCCATCTTCGCCGTTCCCAGCGAGATTCCCGATCCGCAGACCACCGCGGGGCTGCTTGCCCGTGTGTTGGGAGCCGATCCCAGAGAGATTCTCTCCCGCCTGCTATCCTCGCGAACCTTCACCTGGGTTGAGCGTAAGGTGGATGCCGAAGTCAGCCAGCGTATCCATGCCTTGAATCTGCGCGGTATCTATTTCCAGAAGGAATCGAAGCGCTTTTATCCCAAGCGCGAACTTGCCGCCCAGGTACTCGGCTGGGTGGGTATGGACGACGAAGGTCTGGGCGGCATTGAGCATGCCTTCGACGACCGCCTCCGCGGCCATCCCGGCAAGATGTACATCACCATGGATGCCCGGCGGAAGTGGTTCGGGCGCATCGAGCGGCAGCCCGATCCCGGCGAGAATATCGTCCTCACGCTGGACGAAAAGATTCAGTACATCGCCGAGCGCGAACTGGATACCGCCATTAAGGAAACGCACGCCCGGGCGGGAACCGTGCTGGTGCAAAATCCAAAGACGGGCGAGATTCTTGCGTTGGTGAACCGACCGACCTTCAATCCCAACAGCCTGCGCAATGTATCCCGCGACGCCCTTAAAAACCGCGCTGTCAGCGATATCTACGAACCGGGCTCCACCTTCAAGGTGGTGACGCTCTCGGGTGCCCTGGAAGAAAAAGTAACCACGCCCGATGAGATGATCGACTGCCAGAATGGAGCCATCGTCGTCAACGGCCTGCGCATTCGCGATCACAATCCCTACGGACTTCTCTCCGTCAAGATGGTGCTTGCCAACTCCAGCGGCGTGGGCGCCATCAAGCTTGGCATGCGCATAGGCGAGCGCCGCCTCGATCATTACATCCAGGCATTCAACTTCGGGAAGACGACAGGAATCGAGCTCCCCGGCGAATCGCGCGGACTCAAGCGCCCACTGGAGCGATGGTCCAAGGTTTCCATTGGAGCGCTCTCCATGGGGCAGGAGATTGGCGTTACTCCGTTGCAGCTTCTTTCCATGATCTCCTCAATCGCCAATGACGGCGTATGGACGGGGCCTCGCATCGTCGCCGGTTTCACGCGGCCCGGAGAAGGCCAGGGGGGCTTGCGCAATGCTTCGTTCGAGAGTCCGGGGGAAAGTCAGTCTTCGGAACTTCACAACGCGCCCCGGCCGGTGGTATTTCATCCCGCCGAACAGCACCGTGCGGTCTCAACCCTAACCGCTGCGCAGATGAGGAACATGCTCGAGGGCGTGGTCCTGTTTGGCACCGGGAAAAAGGCCCTGCTCAACGGCTACACCTCCGGAGGGAAAACCGGCACGGCGCAGAAGGTCGATCCCGCCACGGGCTCCTATTCGCGCACCGACTACATCGGATCTTTCGCCGGCTTCGCTCCCGTCAACAATCCGGCCATCAGCATCCTGGTAATTCTCGATTCAGCGCAGGGACTGCATCAGGGCGGACAGGTTGCCGCGCCCGTCTTCGCCCGCATCGCGCAGCAGGTGCTTGCCTATTGGAATGTCCCGCACGATGCCGAGTTCAAGGATGTTAAGCGCCAGCAGTTGCGCGCCGCCGTCAAGGATTCCGACCTCGTGGAAGACGCGCCCGACCATATCGGAGATGCTCTTGCCTCCTCTGCCACGGATCAGCCGGTGGATTTGCCTTTACCTTCGGCATCAAGGCTGCCGAAGCCGTCGCTGATTGCGAGTTCCGAGGGTCGCGACCCTCTTCCCGATCCCTTACATCCCGCGCCCGTCGTGCCGGGTTCTTCGACCGGTGCAGGTGCCCCGGATTCTGGGACCTCCTCCGGCGACGGCGCCCTGGTGGTCGATATCCAAGGGGGGTTGACGGTGCCCTCCCTGCTCGGTAAGCCCTTGCGCTCCGCCGTGGAGGCAGCGCAGGAGGCGGGTCTGGAAATCGAAGCTCTCGGCAGTGGTGTGGCCCGCGATCAATCGCCGCCTCCGGGCGCGCACGTTCCCGCCGGTGGACGTATTCTCGTGCGGTTTTCGCGATGAGATGCGCCTGTGAAAACCCTTAGCAGGCGTTGGAAGCTCGCGCGCCAGATTCAGGTGGTCATTTATGCAAAGCGGCCTCAATCGTTATCCCGATCGTTACGAGATTCCACTTCGTCCGCGAAGCTCGTCGCGGGTCTATGTCGATTCCGGATTCGATCTTCAGTTCTTCGACGACGCTGGTCAAACCGGCGTACGCATCGACAATCCGATCGCCGTGGTTACGGAACACCCCCGACCCATCCTTCGTAAGGAGGAAGGGGGTGACGGCATTCTGGGGAAGATCATTGTCTCCTCCACCGCACTGCGTAAAGGCAAGGTTCTGGAAATACTCTTCTCCCCCGGCGTGTGCTTCTGGGTCGAGCCTCACGTGATTGAAGAAGAAGGATGGGGGCCCTACGGAATCCAGGGACAGATTGTCGTGTGCCTTCCAGGCAGTGAAATGGCGATATGGTTCGGACGGTCCAAGCGTGCTCCCATGCGGGTCATGCCCGATCTCAGCGCCGGAAATGACCATGCCAACCCGGCTATAATCGACTGACAAAATGAACTTCCAGCAGCTTCTGGATGGCGTTGAAGTTCTCTTCCGGCAGGGGGATGCCGCTATCCTTGGCCTGCAGTACGACTCCCGCCGCATCCACCCCGGCTTTGGCTTTGTGGCCATGAAGGGCGGCGTCACGGACGGCAACCGGTACATCGACTCGGCGCTCTCCCGTGGAGCCGTCGCCGTCTTCAGCGACTCCGCCGCGCCTCCTCCGCGTGAAGATATTGCCTGGGTCCACGTGCCTCATGGCCGCCGCGCCCTGGCGCGGTTGAGCGCCAATTTCTACAAGCGGCCCGCTGAGCGGCTCGCCACGGTTGGCATTACCGGCACCAACGGCAAGAGCACCACGGCCATGCTGGTGGAAGCCATTCTCAAAGCGGCCCGCCGCAAAACCGCACTGATCGGGACCATCGAATACCGCATTGCGGACCGCGTTATCGCAGCCCCTCACACCACTCCGGAAGCGCTCGAACTGAATCAGTTTTTCGCCCAGGCGGTCGCACTGGGCGTTACCGAAGCCATCATGGAAGTTTCTTCCCACGCGCTGGCCCAGGAGCGCGTCTTCGGCATTCCCTACGATGTGGCGGTGTTTACCAACCTTACGCGCGACCACCTCGACTACCATCACACGCTCGACGAATACTTCGAAGCCAAGAAGATGTTGTTTCTCGGCGTGGGAACCGAGCCTCCCCGCGTTGCCATCGTTAACCTGGACGACGCCTATGGGCTCAGGCTGAAGCAGTCGATCAACTCACACTCTTCGCTCATCTACACCTACGGCTTGGCTTCCGGCGACTTCCATGCCGCAAACATTGATATTGGCCTGAACGGAACCCGCTTCGACCTTGTGACTCCCACCGGCACATTGCCGCTCTTCTCCCCGCTGATCGGACGCGTGAACGTATACAACATCATGGCCGCCGCCGCTGCCGCCTACGCCCGGGGAATTTCTCTCGAGGCGATCGAGGCCGGCATTCTGCAACTTGCCCGGGTCGCCGGACGCTTCGAACCGGTCGATTCCGGGCAGCCCTTCACCGTAGTTGTGGACTATGCCCACACCGACGATGCCTTGCGTAACCTCACCGCGCTCGCTCGCGAGTTCGTCAGCCGCGGCGCGCAGCCCGGCCGCGTCATCACCCTCTTCGGCTGTGGAGGCGACCGCGACCGCGCCAAGCGTCCCCTGATGGCCGAGGCCGCCGGACGAAACAGTGACTTCGTTGTTCTCACCTCCGACAATCCACGCTCCGAGGACCCTCAGGCCATCCTCTCCGAAGCACTTCCTGCTCTGCGGAACACTGGTGTCGAATTTACTGTTGAGCCCGACAGGCGGGAGGCGATCCGCGCTGCCCTGCGGCAGGCACAGCCGGGCGATATCGTCCTTCTTGCGGGCAAGGGCCATGAGAAAGTCCAGATACTGCGGGAAGGCCCGGTGCCGTTCGACGATGTTGAGGTTGCACGCGACCTGCTGTCCTCCCTCGGATATAGTGGCAGTAGTATTGGTCACAACTCCCAGGGCCCACAATCACGCAGGCCGGGATCTTCGAGGCCGGGAACTTCCAGGCCAGGAACTTCCAAATGAAGCTAGCCCTGAAACAGATCGCCGAATCCATTGGTGCGGAAGTCGTCGTGCCGCCCTCCATGAATCTGCGTCCAGTCGATCCCAGTACGGTGGTGGAGAGCGTCTATGCGCTCGGCTACTCCATCGACACACGCACCATTCTTCCCGGAGAGCTTTTCTTTGCCGTAATCGGCGAGCGTCTCGATGGGCATGACTTCGTCGCCGCTGCTCTTGCCGCAGGCGCCGTGGCCGCGGTTGTTGACCGCAAGCATCTCCCGAGCCTTCCCGCCGCCGGCCCCCTGCTCGTGGTGGAAGACACTCTCGCCGCCCTGCAGGCGCTCGCCACCTTCGTTCGCGGGCTCTGGGGCGGACGCCTCATCGCCATCACCGGATCGGCGGGAAAGACCTCCACCAAGGAGATCACTGCCTCCATCCTCGCGACCTCTTTCCGTGTGCTCAAGTCGGAAGGGAACCTGAACAATCACTTCGGGCTGCCGCTTCAATTGTTAAAGTTGGATTACGGATATGAACTCGCGGTGATGGAGCTGGGAATGTCTCACAGCGGTGAAATTGCCGCGCTCGCGAAGATCGCGAAGCCGGATATCGGCGTCGTTACCTGTGTTGCCCCGGTCCATCTCGGGTTTTTTTCCTCGGTCGCAGAGATTGCCCGCGCCAAGTACGAATTGGTTCAGGCCCTCCCGCCCAACGGCATCGCGGTTCTCAATGCCGATGACGATTACGTCTCCCAGTTTGGCCGCAATTTCTCCGGCAAGGTGGTTACCTTTGCCATAAGCCATCCGGCGGATGTGCGCGCCCAGGCTATCCGTCCTCAGGGCGGGCGCGGTTCCGAATTTGAAGTTATTACTGGAGACAGCAGCACGCCTGCCCTCCTGCCCTTGATTGGAGAGCACAACATCTATAACGCGCTGGCGGCGATTGCGGTGGCGGTGGAGTGTGGCATGTCTCCGGCCTCTGCCGCCGCTGCGCTTTCCTTCGCCACCCCCGCTGATAAGCGTGGCCAGGTTCTCCAGCTCGGAGGGGCCACGGTTATTAACGATTGCTACAACTCCAACCCCAAGGCTCTGGAGTCCATGGTGGACGCCCTCGCAGCCATGGAGCTGCCCGATGAATCCTCGGGGCACCATCGCCGCATTGTCGTCGCCGGTGAGATGCTTGAACTTGGCCCTGCCAGCGAGGAGTTACACCGTGGCGCCGGACGTTACATGGCGGAGCACAAGGTCGATTTTCTTCTGGGAGTTCGGGGAGACGCGCAATACATGGTGGAATCAGCCAAGGCCGCGGGACTCGAAGCCCAATACGTCGAGACTGCCGCCGAGGCTGGCGGCTGGCTGGTGAAGAACGTCCGCCCCGGAGACATCGTTCTGCTGAAAGCCTCCCGTGGCGTGAGGCTCGAACATGCGCTGGAGCACTGGAACTCCCGGGTACTGGAGCATGTTGGTACTCCCGCTGCCGGTCCGGATCGCGGCAGCACCAGGCACTGAACTCAATCCATATTTCCGCGCTTGCGCGCTACAGGGGAAATGAATTGCTTTATTGGCTGCTGTACCTGGTTCTCTTCGAGCACTTCACCCCCTTTCGCATCTTCCGCTACCTAACGTTTCGCACCGTATTCGCCAGCCTTACCGCGTTGTTCCTCGGCCTGATCGTGGGTCCTTCGGTCGTGCGCCGGCTTCGCCAGTTCCAGATCGCGCAATACATCCGCGAAGAAGGCCCCAAGGCACATCAGAAGAAGGCGGGCACGCCCACCATGGGCGGCCTGCTGATCGTGATCGCCATCGTCGTCCCAACCTTATTGTGGTCTGACCTGCGAAACGTCTACGTCTGGCTCGCGGTTCTCACCACCATTGCGTATGGCGCCGTGGGCTTTGCCGATGACTACCTCAAGGTCGTCAACCATCGCAATCTCGGCTTGAACGGACGTACCAAGCTGGTGCTGCAGATTTTCATCGGCGTGCTGCTGGCTTCTGCCCTCGTGCTACTTCAGGCCCGGGGACAATACTCCACCCACCTGATCGTCCCATTCCTGAAGAACGTGCGCCCCGATCTGGTGATCACTTCGTTGACCGGCAAGCCGCATCTTTGGTTTTTCGCATTTCTGCCGTTTATCGGCTTCGTTGCGCTGTTGGTCGCTTTTTCCAGCAATGCCGTGAATCTCACCGATGGACTCGATGGCCTCGCCATCGGATGCACCGTCATCGCCGCCGGAGCACTCACCGTTCTGACCTATGTGAGCGGGCACGCCTCCTTCGCCGGTTACCTCGAAATTCAGCACCTGCCTCAGGTGGGAGAGCTGACCATCTTCTGCGGCGCAATGGTGGGCTCAGCTATCGCCTTCCTTTGGTATAACGCGCATCCCGCCGAGGTCTTCATGGGAGATGTCGGTTCGCTCGCGCTGGGCGGAGCCATCGGGGCCGTGGCCGTGATCATCAAGCAGGAGTTGCTTCTCCCCTTCATCGGAGGCGTCTTTGTCATCGAGGCGCTCTCGGTCATGCTTCAGGTGGGCTCCTACAAGCTTCGCAAGAAACGCATCTTCAAAATGGCCCCCCTGCACCACCACTTCGAACTGATGGGCTGGTCGGAATCCAAAATCATCGTCCGTTTCTGGATCGCCTCTCTGGTCTTCGCGCTGTTTGCCCTCACCACGTTGAAGCTGCGCTGAAGCCGTCGCCCGGAAGCCCTGCATTGTGGTTCGGCAACTTTTCTCTCGTGCGCCCGCATGTCTGTGGTGAAATAAATGCATGCCCGGTGTTTTGCCAACAGGAGAATTGGACCTCGGAAATAAACGCGTTCTGGTCGTCGGTCTTGGCCGTTCTGGAGTGGCTGCCGCCCTGTTTCTCAAAGGCATGGGCGCCCGCGTTACCGTCTCCGATTCCAAATCGGAATTTCAGCTTCGCGAAGAGATTCCGTTCCTGCTGAATAACGGAATCACCGTCGAGACCGGAGTCCATGGAACGCGCACCTTCCAGCAGCAGGACCTCATCGTGGTTAGCCCCGGGGTTCCCACCGGAGCTCCTGAGCTTGTGCGCGCCCGCAACAATGGCATCCCCGTAATCGGCGAGGTGGAACTCGCCTCCTGCTTCCTCAAGGGACATCTGGCCGCCATTACCGGCTCCAACGGCAAGACCACAACCACCTCTCTGGTGGGCGATGTCCTGGCCTCCGGCGGACACAGGACGTTGGTTGGCGGCAACATCGGTACGCCGGCAATCTCTCTCGTCTCGGAAACCACTGCTGGCAGCTACACCGTACTTGAGGTTTCCAGCTTTCAACTGGAGACCATTCACGCCTTCCGTCCTGAGATTGCCGCCGTGCTCAATATTTCTCCGGACCATCTCGACCGCCACGGCTCCATGGAGGCCTACATTGCCGCGAAAAAACGCATCTTTGAAAATCAGACAGAGGCAGACTGGGCCATTCTGAACGCCGACGACTCCAACTGCGCGGCCATGGCCCAGGGATTACGCGCTCAACTCTGCTGGTTCAGCCGCCAGAAAGAAGTGGACCGCGGTGCTTTCGTCCGCGATGGCCACATCGTATTCCGGACTTCAAAGGCGGACGGCGGCGCCGTCATCATGCCCGTGGGGGAGATTGCCCTCCGTGGCGCCCATAATATCGAGAATGTACTCGCCGCCACCTGTTTTGGAAGCATCGCAGGCTGCCGCCCGGAACAGATTCGCAACACTGTGAAAAGTTTTCGCGCCGTGGAGCATCGGCTGGAGCACGTGGCCACCATTCGCGATGTTCACTACTACAACGACTCCAAGGCCACCAACGTCGATGCCACCATGAAAGCCGTGGAGGCTTTTCCCGCCAATATCCACCTGATTCTGGGCGGTAAGGACAAGGGCGCCAGCTACTCCGTTCTGCTTCCTCTATTAAAGGACCGGGTCAAGCGGGTTTACACCATCGGAGCCGCTGCGGCAAAAATCGAAAGCGAGATCGCTGGAGCCACGCCGGTTACATCGGCTGCCACCCTGGAGGCTGCCGTGCAGAGCGCCTCCGCCCATGCCGTTCCGGGCGATGTCGTGTTACTGGCCCCCGCCTGTGCCAGCTTCGATCAGTTCGAGAACTACGAGCATCGCGGTCGCGTCTTCAAGCAATTGGTGAATCAGATCGCTTCAAAAACGGGAAACCGGGCCTGATTCCGGCCATTTCCACAGCTCGTACCACACACATAACTTCCCATCGCGGCTCGCAACTGGCTAAATGCTAATTGCCAGCCCTCCCCCATGGCTAAACGTCTCCGAGTTGATAAAACGCTGTTTGCGGTCACGCTGCTGCTGGTCTTTCTCGGCCTCATCATGGTCTTTAGCGCCTCCGCCGTTATTGCCAAGGAGCGCTTTGGTTCTCCGTATCATTTCGTACTACGGCAATTCTCATGGGCCATGGGCGGATTGCTCGCCATGTTCCTTCTCATGAAGGTGGACTACCGCCGCTACAAGCATCCTGCGGTTGTTCTCTCTCTCATGGGCGTAACCACCCTGTTGCTTATTGCAGTCTTCTTTCTCGACAGGTCCCACAACACCCATCGCTGGATCAAGATGGGCCCTCTATCGTTCCAGCCCTCTGAACTGGCCAAGCCTTCGCTCATCCTGTTCCTCTCCTGGTTTCTGGAAACCCGTACCGGGCTAATGGACGACTGGCGGCGCACCCTTATGCCCGCCATCCTGCCCGCCATCACGCTTGGCGCCCTCATCGTCGTGCAGCCCGACCTTGGCACTGGCATTGCCTGCGCGGCGATTACCGCGGTGATTCTATTTGTGGCTGGAATGCGCCTGCGCTACTTCGGATACGCCCTCGCTCCCATTCCGGTTTTGTTTTATGTCCTGGTCCTACGGGTGAGCTGGCGCTATCAGCGCATCCTTGCCTTCCTCGACCCCTATGCCGATCCCCAGGGGCGCGGCTTCCACATTATTCAGTCGCTCATCGCCGTCGGTACCGGCGGTCTTGCCGGCATGGGCCTGATGGAAGGCAAGCAGAAGCTCTTCTACCTTCCCGAGCCTCATACCGACTTTATCTTCGCCGTGATCGCCGAGGAGTTTGGACTGCTGGGCTCTCTGACGGTTCTCGTCCTCTTTCTATTGTTTCTTTACCGTGGCATCCGCACCGCGGCGCTCTCACGCGACCTGTTTGCGCGCTATATCTCCGTGGGGATCGTGACCATGGTCGTGGTTCAGGCCTTTATTAACATCAGCGTTGTACTCGGACTCATGCCCACCAAGGGCATTCCGCTGCCCTTTGTCTCCTCCGGCGGCTCATCCTTATTTGTAATGCTGGCCAGCGTGGGCGTTCTGCTGAACATCACCCAGCAAATCGAATAGCCGGACCATCCCTTGTTCGCCGCGTGCGCGGTGAGCTTCCCCCAACGTTCTGATAATCTTTTGCCATGCGCGTTGTGCTTGCCGGAGGAGGTACTGGAGGCCACGTTATCCCCGCCCTTGCCATTGCCCGCGAGCTTCGCGAGCGCCATGGCGCGGAAATTCTTTTCATCGGAACCTCGCGCGGCATTGAGAATCGCCTGGTCCCTGCCGCTGGTTTCCCGCTCAGGCTCATTGAAGTGGGTGCACTCAAAAAGGTGAGTCTGGCGCGCCGTCTCAAGACTCTTTTTGCCCTGCCCTGGGCGGTGGTACTTGCCTGGCGGCTTCTTCGCGAATTCCGTCCCGATGTGGTCATCGGCGTAGGAGGCTATGCCTCCGGCCCGGGCATCATGGCGGCGGTTCTCGCCCGCATCCCCACTCTGGTCTTCGAGCCCAATCGCGTACCGGGATTCGCCAACCGGGTCGTAGCCCGCCTGGTATCCGCCGCCGCCGTCCACTTCGAGCAGACCGGCACATACTTTCGCAACCCGCATATCACAGGCGTGCCCGTGCGCCGCGATTTTTTTCAAATAGCAGATCGCTCTCCCCATCCCGGCGACCCTCCCACCCTGCTGATCTGCGGAGGAAGTCAGGGTGCCCGGGCCGTGAATCGGGCCATGCTCCAGGCCCTCGGCACCATAACTTCAGCGGTGCCGGGGCTTCGCATCATCCATCAGACCGGCGAGCGTGATCTCCAGGCCGCCAAGACCGAATATCAGGGCGCAACCGCCGCCTCGGGTCTCGCCGTGGAGGTCTCTCCTTTTATTGACGACATGCCCCGTGCCTTCGCCGCCGCCAGCCTTATCATCGGACGCTCCGGCGCCAGCACCGTGGCCGAAATTGCTGCCTCCGGCAAGCCAGCCATTTTCATTCCGTTTCCCCATGCCACCGACGATCACCAGCGCCGCAACGCCGATGTTTTTGCCGAAGCCGGTGCCGCTGTCCTGATTCCCGAGGCGGAGCTAACGCCCGAACGGCTGGCCGGAACCGTGATCTCGCTTTTGCAGGACCCTGCCCGGTTGCATCGCATGGGCGCGGCCTCCCGCTCGCTTTCTCATCCCAACGCGGCTGGAGCCATCGCGGACATCGTCGCCCAGCTTGCGGGAGCATAGCCGGAACTCAATAGGACCGCCCAGCTACCGGCGGTGAGAAGATAGAAAGATTCCCCGATTACCGGATTTTGTAGGAGACTGTTCCAGCGTGTTTGCCAAGATTCAATGCGTGCACTTCGTCGGCATCGGCGGCATCGGCATGAGCGGGATTGCCGAGGTGCTGTTGACTCTCGGATACCGTGTTACCGGCTCCGATCTCAAGTCCTCTGCCGCCACCAACCGGCTGGCGTGGCTGGGGGCCATGGTTCACGAGGGCCATCGTCCGCAGAATGTTCACGGAGCGGAAGTTGTGGTGATCAGCTCGGCCGTGGGCCGCGACAACCCCGAGGTGGTTGAAGCCCGCCGCTTGAAAATCCCCGTCATCCAGCGCGCCGAGATGCTCGCCGAACTCATGCGCCTGAAGTACGGCATCGCCGTTGCGGGAATGCACGGAAAGACCACCACCACCTCCATGATCGCCGCCGTGCTGGCCGCCGGTGGCTTTGATCCCACCGTCGTCGTCGGCGGACGCGTGGACGCCATGGGCTCCAACGCGCGGCTGGGGCGCTCGCAGTATCTCGTCGCCGAAGCCGATGAAAGCGACCGCTCCTTCCTCAAGCTGTCGCCTATTCTGGCCGTGGTTACCAACATTGATCGCGAACACATGGACTGCTACCGCGACATGGAGGATATTGAGCAGACCTTCCTTCAATTCATGGACCGGGTGCCATTCTACGGAATGGTGGTTGGCTGCAATGACGATGATCTTCTTCGCCCATTGCTCGCCCGTGTGGAGCGCCGGACCGTAACCTATGGCCTCCGTCCGGACTCCAGCTTCCGCATCTCCCAGGTGGTGACCGGTCTTGCTCCGGGGGCTGAAGCGGCGGCTGCCGGGTCCTCTGTAATAGCCGTTCCCCTAAGCTACTTCCACGTTCACTTCGGCCCCACCGATCTCGGCGAGTTCTGCCTTCAGGTACCCGGCAACCACAATGTTCTGAACGCGGCGGCGGCCATCGCCGTCGGCATTGGGCTCGACATCCGCCCCGACCACATCCGTGGCGCGCTGGAAAACTTCCGGGGTGTGGATCGCCGCTTCCAGATCAAAGGCAAGGCCCGTGGGGTTACGGTAATCGACGATTACGGACATCATCCCACTGAGATTCGCTCCACGCTTGCTGCCGCCCGCCAGTGCGGATATAGCCGCGTTCATGTCATCTTCCAGCCCCATCGCTACACCCGTACCCGCGATCTGATGGACGATTTTGGCACTGCCTTTAACGCTGCCGACTCCATCTGCGTGCTCGATATCTACGCCGCCAGCGAGCCTCCTCTTGAAGGAATCGACGCTCAAGCCGTGGTTCGCCGCGTGGCCGCTGCCGGTGGAAATGTCTCTTACGCAGCCTCTTTCGACGAGGCCGCCTCGGCAGCCGTGCATGCCGCGCAGCCGGGCGATGCAATCCTTACCCTCGGAGCGGGCAGCATCTCCCATCTCGGCCCCCAGTTGCTCGTCCTGCTTGAGGATTCCACCAGCGGACGCGTTCATCACACCTCCCACTTCTAGCTGTCTTCCCGGGGCCTGCTTTCCTTTTCCAGGGGACTGCAAACCACGAGTTCCCGGGTATGATCTCGCCCCTCCGCGATCAGTTCCCACACCCGTGATCTTCTGTACGCTGGGGTGATTTTCCCTCTCTGCATTCGTCCCAAAAAAAGTTATATTGGCTACACAGCGTATTCACTCCGAGGTTCAGGGCAAACCACTCTATCCATGGCGCGGAATATAGGTCCACGCATTCCGGACGATCAATCTGCGTCGGGGACGTTGTTGTCAGAATCTTCCAGCGCGGAGGAGCAAGCCTCCGGACTCGATGACTTCGATACCCGCCTCCTCGATCTGGAAAATGAGCCGGAGCAGACCTTCCTCCGCTCCCGCAAACGCGTTCCCGTACGCCGGGGCGCACTCCCCGGGAAGGCCCTGGGCCGCCTTAAAATCGCCGTCATCGCATTGTTTATCCTGGGCATCACCGGAGCACTGGTAGGCACCATTTACCGCTTCGGAAGCCACTCCTGGCGCTTCCGTCTCGACTCCAGCGACAACATTGAAATCATCGGTTCCCGTCACCTGAGCCGTGGCCAGATCATTCAGATTATGGGTGGTGATATTGGCCGCAACGTCTTTTTCATTCCACTCGACGAGCGCCGTAAGCAGCTTGAAGATCTCTCCTGGGTCGAGTCGGCGGCCGTGAGCCGCCTTCTTCCCGACCGCATCCGTGTCGAGATTCATGAACGTACCCCCGTTGCCTTTGCCAAGGTGGGCTCCAAAATTCAGCTGGTGGATTCCAACGGAGTCATCATGGAGCTGCCCCCTCCGCCCGCAGGCAAAAAGTCCAGGGATCTACAGGATCGCTACTCCTTTCCGGTAATCGTCGGCATGGGCGAGTCGGAGCCCCCCTCAACCCGGATAGCCCGCATGAGGATTTACAACTCTCTTATTCAGGACCTCGATTCCGGCGGCGCCCACTACTCGCAAGACCTCAGCGAGGTCGATCTCGCCGATCCGGAGGACGTGAAGGTTGCCACCTCCGATCCGGCCGGCGAGGTTATGATTCATCT
>DASZRZ010000460.1:0-3855 GCA_035548935.1 Terriglobales bacterium | reverse complement strand
TGATCGAGAACCCGGCGGGAGTGGCCATGGCCGACAAGATCGCCTCCGTGCCTGGAGTCGATGTGGTATTTGTCGCCAGCGGCGACCTCGGCAGCTTCTCCGGCAAAAAGCAGGGCGATCCCGAGTACGAAGCGCTGGCTACTGCGATTAAGGAAGCCACACTGAAGGCTGGCCGGAAGGTCGCTGGCCCTTCGGCATGGAGAGACCGTCCCGGATACTCCTTCTTCCAGGGACCACCTGCCGGCTCCCTGATTGCCGACGGAACCAAGCTACGCCTGAGCCGTGAAGCAAAGATTGCAACCCCGGAGAGCACCGGAGTGGTGATTCCCGAGGGCGAAGAGAACTTCCAGAAGAAGAAGTAAGTTACATGCTTTAAAAATGGCCTCCCTTTGGGGAGGCCATTTTTGTTGTGCCCGCCGTGACCGAAGCAGATTGAACCAAGGGAAACAGGCCTCTGCCTGCACGTCTTTTCCCCTGTCAGGGCCCGTCTTTTATCTGCCCGTCTTTTCCTGTAAGTCTTTTTCCCCTGCAAGTCTTGGCTGCTCATCTGTGCATGTTGCGGGAAGGCCAGGGCCTCTACATACGTGACGCTTCCAGAGAAGACCCATCCAGCAGTTCTCCCTGAAGTTTGCAAGCGATGCGCCCCGGCGGGGAGCTCAAACACGTACGCCCAGCCGTGGGGCTGGGCGTACGAGAGGTGTGTTGAACTAACCGCCAAGCGGACTACTTGGCGAGCGGATCGGGCCTCAACTGGAAGCGGGCGACATAGGGCCGTACACCCCAGCCTCCCTCCACATGCCAGACGACGCGGGTTTCGATCGCGCCGTAGATGCCTCTTCCCTTCCATCCCGCCTTGGGATCGTCGATACGTCCATCAAGACTGCGGGTGTAGAAGCCCATGGGATACGGCACTCGCAGCGTTACGAACTTCTTGCTCTCCGGAACGAAGGCAATCAGCGAATCGGAGCCAGTACCGGTAAGGAAGGGCACATTGTTGCCGAGCCCAAAGGTGTTATAGCGGTCGACCCAATCGTTGTAGAAGTAGTCCGCAATAACGCCCGTTCCCTTAAATTCCGGACCGGAAACAGGATAGAGCGTCCAGCCCTCGGGGCATTGCTGGCCGGTGGCCGTCGGACCGTTTTTCACCTTGCACTTACGGCGGTCAAAGCTGGCCAGTTGTCCACTATAGAGGCCAACCCAGACGATACCGTTGGTGTCGATGTCCAGTCCCTCGGCCACAAAGGTGTTCTGCTTATTGTGGTCCTTGGGATCGAACGGCGGTTCATAGGCCTCGGCCATGCAGCTTTGCGGTGGGTTTTTGCCAATATCGATGCGTACCAGCTTGCTGGGTACCGAGTTGATCTGGTACCAGACGCTGTTATCGACCGGATTGGTGTTAATGGTGTAACCGGTCTCGGCATCGGTGACGATTCGATCCAGGGCCGGATCGGGCGGCTCCGAGGCGCGGGTGAACGGGCCAATTTTGCCGTCGCCGTTATAGTCGATGACAGCGGGGCACCAGCCCTGGGATTTTTCCTCGTCGTGCGTCTCGTCCCAGACCCGGGTGTTAATCCAGCCAACGCCTTGCAGGCCGCGTGCGGCAAAGTACAAGGTTTCGTCCTTGTCATGGCCGAAGGCAACGTGGGAGGCCCCGAAGCAGATGTCCACGATTGTGAACTTCTCGGTCTTGGGATCATAGAAGGCAGCTCCGGCGGCATCGTGACGCAAGGCCTCCGGCGTGGTCTGCCTCATGGGGAAATACTGGGCATATTTATTCTTCGAACCTTCCAGACAGAAGGAAGGCACGTCGATACGGGTCTGGATGTTGAACCAGGTGCGGCCCTTGGTGTCCATCATGCCCGGACCGGCGTTCATGTTGTCGTACCGGACCTGGGTCAGCTCCTTGCCCCAGAAGGGCGAAGGATATTCCACGGGCACAACCGGTTCGGCGCTGGGCAGAACCTTGAGCCACTCCGGATTGCGGATCGGCACCTTGGCCATGTATTCGGAATTTTCCACGGGATCGACGATATCGATCGAGCCCTCGCCCCAATCAACCATGTAAAGACGGCCATTGGCGTTGATGGTCGGTCTGCGCTTGTCGGTGGAGATAACATCATGCGGGAAAGCCGTACGGGTTCCGAAATCCCACATGGTAAGCACTACATTCCGCTCAACACCCTGGGGCCGTGGGGGAGCCGGGGGTACCTCTCCCTTGGAGATGCGTTCCGCCCAATTGGTCCACAGATTCATGGCGATGGGATTCTGCAGGCCAAGCGGGGCGCGTCCGCCATGCAGCTCGCGTCCACCCTGGCCGACCAGGAGTTTGCGCTCCCATGCCTCTTTCACCGTGGGGAAGCTGCCGATCTCGGATTCGATCTCGCGCGTGGGTTTGCTGCCCATCTGGTGGCAAACCTCGCAGCGCCGCTTGAGCCCGAAGAAGTAGTTTGCCTGGGTTTCGATGACCTGGTTACCAGCAAACTTCATGGGAAAGGCGCTCTTGGGAGGAATCTCCAACATCGAGAGCCAGTAATTCGGCGGGTAATACTGCGCCGCGGCCTGGGGCGTGGGCGCAATTACCGCGGTAAGCGGCAGATTCTTGCCCGGGCCAGACTGCACCGGCTTGGAGTCCACCAGCCCGTAGCCGCGAACCCAAATCTTGTAGTTGGCCTTCGGCATGTCGGGCAGAACGTACTGCCCTTTATCGTTGGTGACGACGATCTTGCGAAATTTGGTCTTAAAATCGTCCGTCTCGGCGATCACCCAAACACCGGCCTCCGGCCCTTTGGAGCTGGTGACCACGCCGCCGATGTCATCCCCATCGATGGCTACCGAAGCAGCCTCCGATTGTGGGGCAGCCGGCCTGGGCAGGGCGCGAGCGTCCAGCCGAAGGGCCGGAACCGCCAGCGCCGCGCAGGCGGCGAATGTCAGAATTGACTTCCAATTGCTTCCGCGCATTTGAGAACTCCTCAGTGAAAATTCACGGTTAAAAACCAAGGGATGGGTTTCGCCTGCAACAGCGGGCCGGAAAAATTGACCCCGCACTTTAGCTCGTGGGAACGTTGAAAGCAATAGCACTTTCGGACAATGAAGCCGCCGGTTCACGGCCAGACCCCGGCAGGCAGCCCGAATTGATGCCAACGGCTAGTCGTGGTGCTCGGCAAGCGCAGGTTCCGCATGAAAGGCGGCAGACTTTTTCCGGGATTTGCGGAAGCGCAGGTGAGTCGCCGTCCAGTTCTGGGCCTTTTCGAGATAAACGTAATAGACCGGCGTAATGAACAGCGTAAGAAGCTGGGAAAAGACCAGACCTCCAACCACCGCCAGGCCCAGGGCACGACGCGTTTCCCCGCCGGCGCCATAACCCAGCGCGATAGGAAGGGTACCCATCAAAGCCGCCATGGTGGTCATCATGATGGGCCGGAAGCGTACCATGGCGCCATTGTAGATAGCCTCCGCCGCGGTTTTGCCCGAGTTGCGCTGAGCTTCCAGCGCGAAGTCGATCATCATGATGGCGTTCTTCTTAACGATTCCCACCAGCATGATGATGCCCACAAAAGCGTAGAGGTTCAGGTCAAGATGGAAGATCTGCAAAGTGACCAGCGCGCCAAAACCTGCCGAGGGCAATCCGGAAAGAATGGTGATGGGATGAATGAAGCTCTCATACAGAATGCCCAGCACCACATAGATAACCAGGATCGCCATCACCAGAAGGAGTCCCAGTCCGCTCAATGAGGAGTCGAATGCCTGGGCGCTGCCCTGGAAGCCGGTGGAGATGGTGGAAGGAAGCGTCTGGCGGGCGGCCTTGTTCACATCATTCACGGCGTTCCCCAGCGGATAGCCGGGCGTCAGGTTAAA
>DASZRZ010000459.1:0-3975 GCA_035548935.1 Terriglobales bacterium | reverse complement strand
GCCGGCTTCTACGCTGCGGTTGCTCTCGTGGGCCGCGTCGTCTACTTCGCATCCTGGTCGGTGGTCAGCGCCATGTTCCCCGTCGCTGCCGGATCCAGGCAGGATGAGAACCACGCCATCATCGCTCTGCCTTTGCTATTTGTTCTGGGACTCTCGCTGGTATTTGTCATCACGCTGGGAGTTGTCCCTGATGTCGTGCTTCGTGCCGTATTCGGCCTGCAATTCAAGGCCGGCTCCATCGGTTCATTGCTCAGCCTCTATGCCGCGGCCACCGGCATTTATGCGCTTAGCGTCGTCTTAATGACCTACGAAATGTCGCGCCGTATCGCCAATACCGGCTGGATTCAACTGGCCTTCAGCGCCGCCATTGTCACCGGCGTCTATCTGTTTCATGACGACCTGCGGCAGGTCATCCTGGTTCAACTCGCGCTCATGATCGTCATGTTGATGCTGGTTTCACTCCCATTTCTGCGGCGGCCCCGCCCCGCTCTTCAGGAGGCCGCATGAAGCTCCTGCGACGGGCGACCGAACCGGAAGTGATCGCGGAATTCCTGAAGAATGAGTTCTATCAGCGCGAATTCAATCGCGATCGCGAGTACTTCGAGAATCTGGTAAAGAATGCCGATACCACCGTCGAGCAGGAGAACGCCCTGCGGCGCGCTCTGCTCTTCCGCCGCCGTGGACCCATGTGGCGCGAATTACCAGACGATATCCAGTGGTGGAAGGTCGAACTGGAAGCCGGTGACCTAGATCGTCTTTTTGTTTTCCCCCGCGCTCACTGGCGGAAGCTTGCCGGTGGAAACTTCCGGCTGACGGAGATCGTCGAACGCCTTCGCGCCCGCGTCTCCGCCCCGCTGAGGGATGCGCCTGTGGGCCGCGCTCCTCGCAATATCGCTGAGTTTGTTTCCAAAATTCATTCTCTCAGCCGCCGCCTTAAGCAGCAGGCGCAAAGCGGTTCCGTGCTGCTCATCGGCACGGATGAAACCGAGCCCATGCTGATCTTTGAAGGCAACCACCGCCTCACGGCGGCGCTGCTGGACTCCGGAAACTCGTATTCGACGAATCAGTTTCAGATTTTTTTGGGCCGGTCACCCCGGATGGTGCGCTGCTGCTGGTACCGTTCCAGCCTGCTTAATCTGCTCCGCTACGCCAAAAATCGCGTCCTTCACATTGGGTACGACCGCGATGCCGATATTGGACGGATTATGAAGCAGATGGAACAAAACCCGAGCTACATCGACGTCATGAACCCGGGCAAGGTTTTGCCGGAATCAAAAAGCGCCCCCACTAATTTCACGTAGGAGTTCCCCCATGAGAAGTCATGCCACCGCCACCGTTCATGTTCTGAGTGTCGCGCTGGTGTTCACCTTTTGCGGCATACCCGAAGCTGCTCGTGCGTGGGCCCTGCCGCAGGGCGCTTACCCGGACGCCCCCAGCGCAATCGCGCCAAACCCCATCGCGCAAGCTGCGGTTGGACAAAATCTGATTGCTCAAAATCAAGTTGCACAAAATCCGGTTGCACAAATTAATGACCCGGATTCCGCGGCGCCTTCACAGGCCCCCGGCCCCGCGGAGGTAACATCCGATCCCGCCCTCGTGCCGGAACCGGCAACCCAATCGCAGCCCACGGAAGAAACTCCGGCTCAACCTCCTTCGTCAACGGACGCTCAGCCCGCGGTCCCAAACAACAGTCCTCGCACCAACGTCCAAGCGCCTGCCGGTGCTGCGGGTGCTCAGCGTGGACAAACCGCCGGTTCGGTTGCCTCCCGTCCTGCCGGGTCTGCAATGGCTCCGGCAAAACAGCGCCAGGTGCGCTCGGTGCTCATTAAGCTCGGCGCCATTGCCGCCGCTGGCGCGGCCGTGGGAACTGTTTACGCGCTCACTCGCGGAACCTCCAGCGTACCTCCTGGTTCGGGACGCTAGCTTTGAGGCCGATATGCTGACCCAACCGCGCAAACAGATGCCGCACGATGCGCCCCTGCTATTAACTTTTTCCGGCCTCGACGGCTCCGGCAAAAGCACCCAGATACAAAACCTGCGGGAGTTCCTTGCGGCGCGCGGCACACGCACCCGCGTCCTTTCTTTTTGGGACGACATCGTCGTGCTTCCCCGCTGGCGGGAGGGCTTCGTCCACAAAGTGCTTCACAGCGAACGCGGCATCGGAGCCCCCGGCCGGCCCGTGAACCGGCGCGACAAAAACATACGCGGATGGCGCCTCACCATGGCGAGGCACCTACTCTACCTGCTCGATGCCATTCACATGCGCCTCGTGCTGGCAAAGGCTCGCAATTCCGTACAGGTGCTGATTCTCGACCGCGGCATCCTCGATCAACTGGTTAACCTGCCGCTGCATAATCGCGTCACGCAAGCGTACGTCCGTTTGGTCATCCGCCTGGCTCCGCGTCCTGCCATTGCTTTTCTGCTCGACGCCGATCCCCTCGCCGCGCGGGCCCGCAAGCCCGAATACCCGGTGGACTTTCTCCAGCACTCGCGCAGGAACTACTACCGGCTGGCCTTCATGTTGAAGACCGTCACTCTCGTGCCGCCTCTATCCTTGCAAGAGTCCTCCCGCTACATTGAGAGAGCCTACCTGCGAATTGTGGATGACTCCCCTGCCATTGATGACCCAGCCGCCGAAGCCGCGCCAGCCCCCGGCAAAATCTCCAGCCTGCCTGCTTAGGAAATCCCCAGCATTGAACAAAACAAAAGAGGCCCCGGAGGGCCCCTTCTGCCGTGCGTTTGAACATTGTTCGTAGAATGCGCTGGATTGCGGTTAGAACACCACTCTCAGCCCGAACTGCATCTGCCGGGCATCGCGGGCATTGGTAATTTTTCCAAACGGTGAATTGGCAGCCGTGTTGAAGACGCGGTTGGGAATGCCAAAGTTGGGATGGTTCAACACGTTGAACATCTCCGTCCGGAACTGCAACTTCGTGCCTTCTCCCACCAGATGGAACTCCTTCTGGAGTGCCGCATCCAGCTGAACCTCGCCGGGGGCGAATACGGTATTCCGTCCCGAATTTCCAAACGTGAATGCCGCCGGCAGCACAAAGGCTGTTGTATCGAACCAACGGTCGGGCGTGCGGCCCGAATCGAGATTTGGATCGCGAATCACATTGGGACGCTGCGCCGGACCGGCTCCAATGTTCGCCGTATCGTTGGGATTGCTAATGGTGAACGGAGCCCCGGATTGGGCCGCGAAAATTGTGGAGAGCTGCCAGCCCTCCGTCAATTTCCGCACAAACCCTTCCCCGACGGCAACCGGCAGCAAATAGGAAATCGTGGCCGTGACACGGTGCCGGTGATCGAAGCTGGAGAGCGCTCGCTCGGTATTCTGATAGTTGTAAACATCCTGCGGAAGATTGGCCTCCGCTTCCGTTCCACCCGGATCGGAAGCATCGTCAATCATCTTCGACCACGTGTAATTGGCGAGCAGGTAGAGGCCTTTTGATGCCCGCTTTTCCACGCGCACGCGCAGCGCATTGTAGTTCGACCATCCATCCCACCGGATGGCGGTCACCTGCGCCAACTGCGGAGCCGGCCTGCGGGCCGCAATCGCCCCCGGTCCGGGAAGCGGCACGTTCAAAACCGTGCTGTTGTCGGCGTGGTTGATCCGCGAGCCGTAGTAGGCAATCTCCCAGAGAAAATCCGAGGTGAGCTGGTGCTGGACGCTCAAGCTCCACGCCTGGTTGTACTCCGGCTTGTACTCGTGAATCATGGTGTTCCCGCCGGGAGCAGCGCCAGCCGAGGCAAGCACATTCCGCGTGGTGGCCGACGCAGCCGGAGTTACCACTCCGGCTGCAGCATTCGCGGTTTTGGTGACGAAAAACGGCAGGTTGGCCGCCAGGCTCTGCTGCACACTGTAAGCCCATTGGTTATTGTGAATGCCGAAGCCGCCGCGCACCACGATGTCCTGCTTCGTGGGCAGCCGCCATGAGAGGCCGATACGCGGAGAAAACCGTTTGTTGCTGTTGT
>DASZRZ010000458.1:0-10170 GCA_035548935.1 Terriglobales bacterium | reverse complement strand
CGATCGAGGTTGTGAGCGGAAACACGGAAGGCTACTACCTGCCCTTCGTCGGCGGTTACCCTTCCGCTGATCGTGCCGCGCCCAGACTGCTGGGCCAACAATGATAGAGAAAAGCACGCGAACATCAACGCGGCAACAAAGCCGGCCGCGAAATGCCGCAATAACATGTTGTTCTGTCTGCTGTTCATATAGATTCCTTCCTCTACCATTAAAGTTGGGCCGTAGGCGGTTGTACCGTGGCGGGCCTATATCGCACACTGGTACTTATGGCATCGGCGGAGATTTCGCGGTATAGCCCTCGGGATACAAGTGCATGCTGGTGGGGACGGGTACCGAGCGCGCTCCGAACCAGACCGTATTGTCGTCGGCAATTGAAAACTTATTGATCGCCTGGCCAATCTGGGGCATGGGGTAGTAGGTGAACTTCTTCGTCTTCTGGTCGAACTTGAGGATGGCGGTGTGGGCTTCATCGCCCGTCCAGATATTGTCCGCCCGGTCGGGCCATGCATCGTAGGGCTTGGCGCCGCCGAAGGGGATTTTGAATTCGGTGAGTTCGCCGGTCGCGGGATCAAGTTTGACCAGGATTCCGGTGATGTATTCCGTGGCCCAGACGATGCCCTTCGAATCGACGCCGATGCGGCGGATTTGTCCCCAAGAGTTCGGAACTTTATATTCCGTGATCTCTTCCGTCTCCGCGTCCAGCTTGTTGATGGTGCCCTTTTCCCATCCGGCGGCCCACATGTTGCCCTTCTGATCGATTGCCATTCCGTAAAGACCATTGTCTGGGGTCGGCGTTGGGTACATATAGATTTTGCCGGTACTTGGAATCAACTTGCCGAACTGCGCGCCATAAATCTGGCTGAAGCCGACATTTCCGTCCTTGTCGACGACGACCTCATGCATGGCTCCCGACTGTTGGGGGAGCGAATGCCGGATCATCTTGCCGGTTTCCGGGTGCAACTCGCCCAGCCTGTCGGTTTTCAATTCCGCCCAATAAACGTGGCCTTGCTTGTCGACGCCAATGCCATCGGGGTGAACATAGGGATCGCCCTTGATGGGATAGTTTGTCCACCGGTCGGGATTCGGATTCCGGGGGTCGAGCCTGAGTATGGAACTGGAGGCGCGTGAGCTATGCCAGATGCTGCCGTCGAAGGGCGAGATGAATGTGGACCCAAACTGATGGCGCTTTCCTTCTTTCGGGAAGGGCTCCTGGGCAATGACTCCATCGATCATGGGAGCGCCGATCTTGTCGCCACCCTTCGCAACCTGGAGGTCGGGGGGTATGTCGTAAGAGACATAAATTGCCTTGGAAACGACTTCTTCATCAAACTGCATGGGTTCGAAGCGAAGTCTTTTTTCCGTAGCTCCCGGTCCGAAATTTGTAACCAGGTAGTCCGCCAACAGGTTTTTTTGTTTCTTGGTGAAGTAGGTATGGCCGAGAGCCAATACAAAGGCGTTGTATCCGGGACCGGTTTGCATCATCCTCTCGATGCCCCGCATGTAGCCCGCTTTGTCGTAACGCATTCTGCCCCAGTTCATGAAGCTATCGGCGTGGCACCCGGTGCAGTTTTGCTTCAACAGATCGAGTCCCGGGCCGGGCGGAAAGACCTCGTCGAGGCTGTCGACATACTCAACCTTTCCTCTGTTCCGGCGTGCTGCAACGGCGGGGTCTTCCGCCGCTTTTTTCACGGAGAAATCCGCCGTCTTGCTTTCTCCGCCCTCAAGCTGCACGGTCACCGTAGGGGAATCGTAGCCGCTCATTTGCACGGTCACCTCATAGCGGCCCGACAGTGCCTGGGGAACTGTGTACTTGCCTTTGTTGGTGAACACCGTGTACCAGAGTCTGCGGTCTAAATTGTGGGCTGCAACACGGAAAGCAACCACCGGGCCCTGATCGGCGGCGACTGTTCCGCTGATGGTGCCGCGTCCGGTTTGCTGGGCGAACGACAATAGAGAGAAGAACGGCAGTAGGGACGCGACGGCAAAACTTATCGCGAAACGCTGCACCGATGTCTTAATTCGCATGCCACGCAACATGGAGTTTCCTCTTTCGATCCACTTGGATCTTTCTTCCGCACAGTTCTTGTCGCCACGGGTGGGGCAGAACTCAGGCTGGATATTTCCGAGCCCGGAAAAATAACGTGCGGACTTTAGTCCCGGGGCAGAGTCCATGTCAACAGCGAAGGGAGAGTGTGCCCCACTATTGGGGAATATTCGGGGCAAAGTCCATGGTTAGATCGTGCCCACCAGAACAACGGGAGAGGTTGGATGATCGCTTCCCATTTCAGATTCGATCGTTATGGCGAAGCCTTTTGCTTCCAGCCCGGCACGCAGGGGAGGATTCACCAGGTTGCCCTCTCCCTTCGCATCGGGCTTGAAGACTCCCGCCGGAATTGGATCGCCCTGTTTGGGCAGCAGCCACAATTCATAGGCCTTACCCGCGGGCAGCGGCGGTAGATTGTCGGCGGCAAAGACTAGATTGGCGTTGCGCGCTATGTAGACCGCGCGACCCTGCGGCTGAGGACTTGTTGTTACAGGTTTTAAGGTGACGCGAACCGCATCCGGCGCCAGCAATACCTGCCGCGCCGATTCCGCGAGGGATTGCGGCTCCGCAAGTTTCGCCTGCAAGCCGGCCAACTGATGCCGCAGCGAGCGGTTCTGTATTCCAACGATGGAGGTCAACAGGATCAATCCGGCCATGGTCAGGGCTGGAGCCCATCCTAGACGGAAGCCCGCGCGCCGGGGCTTTTCCACATGAATGGCCTTCAGCAGGCGCTCCCGCACCGCGGGCGAAGGCTGCGCCGGTTCGGTCCCAGCCATGCCGAGCAGGCCCAGCGTGAGCAGAACCTGCTGCAACTCCTGGCGGCAGGCCGGGCATTGATCCAGATGATTCCGGATGCGAGCGTGCTCCGCCTGCTCCAGCTCTCCTAGAGCGTAAAGGGCGAGATCGTCCTGGACGTGAACCATGGGATCGCTACTCATTGCGTCAACACCTTCGCCAGCGCCGCAATCGCGCCGCGAATTCTACCCTTGATTGTCCCCAGCGGCTCTCCCGTCTGCGCCGCAATTTCCGCGTGGGTCAATCCCTCGAAGTAGGCCATCTCTATTGCCTTTTGCTGCGCCGCCGGAAGCTCACTGAGAACGGCTTTCGCCCGGGACAGCAGTTGCGCCTGAGCGGTTGCATTCTCGATTCCGGAATCAAAGGACAGTTCCACGTCCGCGATATCGGACTGGGCTGGCCGCCGCCGAATCCGGTCAATGGCCCGGTTCCGGGTAATTACGGTGAGCCATGGCGCCAGGGCGCCGCGGGCCGAATCGAAGGCCTGCGGCTGTTTCCACAGCTGCAGAAAAATCTCCTGCAATAAATCCTCCGCTGCCGCCCGGTCACGCAGAACCCGCACGGCCACGCCCAGCACGAGACGAGCATAACGGTCGTAGAGCGCCGCGAAGGCGGACTCATCCCCCGCACGCACCCGCGTGACCAGATAGGCATCGTCCCTCCCCGTGGCGCCGGGGTCCGGCCCTCCTGATATGTACGTTTCCGGGGACATGGCGGATCACTCGCGATCGACTACCTCCAGATGGTACTTCACGGGGCGGCCAGTCTTAATTGTTTCCGCAGGAAATCTTTTACAAAAAAAGGAACGCCCAATGATCCAAACACCGTTGTGCCGCGTACCCATCATGAATGCTTGTTCAATAACATTCCGGAAAGGAAATTGTAATGAAGAAATTCGCAGCTATTGTTTCCCTGATGTTGCTTTCGATGGCCGTAGCCTTCGCCGCTTCCAAAAATCCAATGGTTGGTGGCAAGGAGATGTTCCCAACCAAGAATATTGTGCAGAATGCCATGAATTCCGCCGATCACACCACGCTGGTTGCCGCAGTGCAAGCGGCTGGCCTGGTGGAGACGCTCCAGAGCCCCGGTCCGTTTACGGTCTTTGCGCCCACCAACGAGGCTTTCAATAAATTGCCCGCCGGCACGGTGGATACGCTGCTCAAGCCCGAAAACAAGGGCACGCTCACGAAGGTTCTCACCTATCATGTAGTCTCCGGCAAGTGGAGCGCAAGCGACCTGATAAGCAAAATCAAGCAGGGCGGTGGCACCGCCGAACTCACGACGGTTGAGGGCGGAAAACTGTGGGCCATGATCCATGATGGCAAGCACGTGCAATTGAAGGACGAGAAGGGTGGAACCGCGATGGTGACCATCCCGGATGTCTTCCAGTCCAACGGCGTGATTCATGTGATCGACACGGTCGTGATGCCGAAGTAGTAGAAAGCTCAATCCATGCACGAGAGGAAAGGGGGAGGCTGGTTGCCTACCCCTTTCTTCTTTGGCGCCGATGGCCTGATAAAGGGGTTCCTCAGGCGGCGTCGGCTTGAGCTTTCAGATGGCGGCCAAGAAACTCGCGGATGGCGCTTGCGATTTCCTTGTGATGGGTTTCGAGCGCGAAGTGGCCGGTATCGTAGAAGTGTACTTCTGCGTTTGGAATGTCGCGTTTGAACGCTTCAGCACCCGGCGGCAGAAAGAAAGGGTCGTTTCTGCCCCAGACGGCGAGTAGGGGCGGGCGTCGGGAACGGAAATACTCCTGGAACTTCGGGTAGAGCGCGACGTTGCTGGCATAATCCAGAAAAAGATCAAGCTGAATTTCGTCATTGCCGGGGCGTGCCAGCAGCGCGGAATCGAGCGTGTATGACTCCGGCGCAACCAGCGTCTCATCCAGAACGCCGTATAGATACTGACCTTTGGTGGCCTCTGGCATGAGGAACTCACGCAGCGCGGTTCGATTCTCCGCGGTTGGTTCTTTCCAGTATTTCTGAATCGGGCTCCATCCCTGGCTCAATCCCTCCTCATAAGCGTTGCCGTTCTGAGAGATGATTGCCGTAACCCGGTCTGGATTGGCTAATGCGAGGCGAAGACCCACGGGAGCGCCGTAGTCGAAGATGTAAATCGCATAGCGCTCAATGCCAATCGTGCGAGTAAAGCCATCGATGGTTCTGGCCAGTTGCTCAAAGGTGTATTGGAATCGCTTGCCTTGTGGTGCAACGGAGAAACCGAAGCCCGGCAGATCGGGGGCCACCACGTGGTAGCGGTCCGAAAGGGCCGGGATAAGGTTGCGAAACATGTGGGACGATGTGGGAAAGCCATGAAGTAAAAGTATTGTGGGAGAGGCTGTGGAACCTGCTTCGCGATAAGCGATTTTGTAACCGTCGACGGTAGCCTGGCGATAGCGAATCATAGGGTCTCTTTTCTGGAGAAATACTCAGTTCCCCGCTGGCATGGGACGCTTCCGCCACCTGGATGCCGCTGGCGGCATCAAAGCCCGGTCAGCGCTCTTCGAAGTGTTCCTTAACGGCGATCCTTGGCGATCTTTTGGAATTAAGGGAAGCCCCGCCCATGCACGTGAGATTCGATGGGATGTCAAAAGTTACAAGGCATTCAATAATCTGCAGGCGGCCTAACACCCGTCCGTGCTCAGCTTACGGGTGCGGGGAGGAGGCGAGCGAAGCGGCACAGCGGCGGATGAGCAGAATCGGGATGTCGTCTTCCTGATCGGCACCGGCGGCGAAGTGGTTGACTGCGTCCACCACCTTTTGCTGGATCGGATCGAGCGGCGATTCCCCGCAAGTAAAATCTGGCCGCACAGTCCGAGACCGGGATCATAGAAAGCCGATTTTCAAGCGGTTGCCGCACGGGGTGGGCTGGTATTCGAGCGTGCTGGCGAAGTTGTGCAGAAGGCGGATACCCTGGCCGCCGATCCCATCGTTGCCGGGAGACACCATGGGAGATTCCGGAGCTTCGACGGGATTGAAGGGTGGAGCTTCGTCCTCGACGGTTAATACGAAGCGATCCTGGAGCGGTTGGAATTCGACGGTGATGGAATGATGCGGATCGCCAGAGTAGCCGTGGCGGATGATGTTGGAAAGCGCCTCTTCGAGGCAGAGATTCATGGCGAAGCGCGAATTCTCCGGGATTGCGTAGCGCAGAGCCAGGGAGTCGATCCAAGGGGGGATCCGCTCGATTTCGGCGAGTCTGCTGGAGAGGGTTAAACGCTGGGCCGTCTCTTCAGTTTCATCCACGAGGGTGTCCACAATAGTCTTATTAGATGCGCTTCGTCTTGCTAGCAAATCGATATAAGTACATCGTTAACGGCGCATTCGTTGCCGTCTTTAAGGAGACAGCGTTCCCCAAGTCACGTGCTGGACCGGATGCAGGGCATATCGGCAAGCGGCGCTGCTACTGGAGCGCGGCGATGGCACTCTCCAACTCGCTGTACATGGGGATGAGGGTATCGACCCCGCTGGTCTTGAGAACCTTGGCGACCATTTCGTTGGCGCCGAAGAGCACAACCTTGCCGCCGCGGCTTCTGATGGCACGCACGGGCAACACCAGACTGCGCAGGCCCATGGATCCGAGGAAAGATACCTTCTCCATGTCGATGAGCACGGCCTTCCTGCTACCGGCGACTACATTCATCTTCATGTCAATGGTGGCTGCGCCGGCAATGTCGAGGCTGCCATCCAAAATGACCCTGACGATGCCGCCGGCGAGCTCTTCCAAAGAGACTGTCATCATGTGTCCGATTCTCCCTTAAGCGTGCCGCGTATGTGACGCGGATGTTGTAACAAAAAATTGCCGTGCCGCGCAGGAACGAGTCTACCCGCCAGCCCCAACGGTGAACAAGCCGTTCGCAGCGTGATTGCTACGCCCGGCGTTACGGTGCTATGCGCCAGAAGAGGGGGCGAAGGCGGCGGCGCGGCGGCGGAGGAGCAGAACCGTGATGTCGTCTGCCTGATCGGCACCGGCGGCGAAGTGGTTGACCGCGTCCACCACCTTTTGCTGGATCTGATCAAGAGGCGTGTTTTGCTGTTCCGCTAAAACATCCGACAGGCGTGCGGTGCCGAAGAGTTCCTGCGAGGCGTTCTCGGCTTCGGTAACGCCATCGCTGAAGAGCACAAGCGTGTCGCCGGGTTCGAGATTTGCATGAGCGATTGTGTAGGTGGCTTCTGGGATGAGCCCAATGGGGAAAGAGCCCTCCGTGTAAAGCTCGGAGACCGCCCCGTCGCGAAGCAAAAGAGGTGAGGGATGGCCTGCGTTCAGGTATTGAAGGCGGCCTTCCCGGTCGATGATGCCGAAAAACAACGTGGCATAACGGCCAACCCTGGAGTGCTCGCAAAGAAACATGTTGATGTGATGAAAGACGCGAACCGGATCGGTGTCGAGGGTCATGCCGGTGAGAGCGCCCTGGAGCATGGTGGTGAGCAGCGCGGCTCCCAGCCCCTTGCCGGAGACGTCTGCGATGACGAACGCCGTGCGGTCCTCGCTCATGTTGAAGACGTCGAAGTAGTCCCCGCCGACGGCGTGACAGGGGGAGTTGAGGCCAGAGACGGCAATGTGAGAAAAGTCGCTAAAACCTCGCGGCAACAGAGCCTGTTGAATCTCGCGGGCGATTGCGAGTTCCTGCTCCATGCGCTCGCGCTGGCGTTCGCGCTCGACGAGGCGCGCATTGTCCAATATGCTGGCGGCCTCAACGGCAAGCGCGTCGAGTATCTTCCGGTCGAGCGTGGAGAAGGCCTTGGGACGACGCGAGTCCAGATAAAGCACACCGAGTAGATTGCCGCGCTTTACCTGCCCGGCGGACTCTCCCGAACCGGCTCGCGCCATGGCTAAGAGCGGGATCGCCACCACGACCCGCAGACGTTGCGCAATGATGCTTTGGGCCGCTTGAAGCGCCATATCAGCCAATGGAAGGTCTTCCGTAATCACCGCGGCCTGGCGTTCGATTGCAAGGCGAAGAGCCGTCTGGCTGGGAGAGAAGGCGCCCATCGGTATGTCCACGGCTGGAATGTCCCCGGTGCCGGCGCGCCGGGCGAGGCGCTGCCGCAGACCTCCGGATTCATCCACTTCAAGCAAAAGGCCGCGGTCGGCCTTGGTGAAGATGATGGCGCGATCCAGCATGGCCCCAAGCACGGCCTCAAGCGGAAGCTGGGAGTGGAGAAGCATGGTCGCTTCCAGCAGCAGGTTGAGCTTTCCCAGATCGGCAGGGGAGTGTTCCCGCGTCCTGGTGCCAATGCGGGTGAGGATGCTTTCAATACCGGCATCGGGGGCCGACGAGCGGAAGACAAGCTGAAAGACATCCCCGAGGCCGAAGGTGATCGAGTCGTTTTCCTGCAGAACCCGCCGGGAGGTTCGTTCGCGATTCACGAAGATGCCGAGGCGGTGTCCGCGGTCTTCGATGTAGTAGCGTCCGCCTTCGTAGGAAATTGCGGCGCACTTGCGGGAGATTCGCGGGTCGGGGATGGGAAGGTGGTTTTCCACTTCTCCGCGGCCAATATAAAAAGGCGACTCGTTGAGAGGCACCACGCGGCGCGAACCATCCGGGGCAATTACCTCAACCACTGCTTCGCCAAATGCGGAAATGTTAACCATAAGCGCCAGGGGCGGATTTTATAGCAGTTCCTGCCATCAGAGACCAGACTTGTAAGACTAAAAACCAGCGGGTCAGCAGGTCAGGCAAGACTTTCGGCGGAGACCTGCCGGGTTGGCCTCGTGCCCAGCTGCTTTACCTGTTCCATGAAGGGCTTGCGCGACACGGCGGAGGAGAATCCGTGCAGGTGGAATTTTTCGGCGAGGTCCATGCAGACTTTAAGACCTCTGGTGCTGTTGCCCTTGGCATCGAGCCGGGGCGAGAAGATTCCGATTCCCATTTCGCCGGGAACCACGGCGACGATTCCGCCTCCCACGCCGCTCTTGGCGGGCAGCCCGACGCGGTAGGCCCACTCCCCGGAAAAGTCGTACATACCGCAGGTGTACATCACGCTCAGGATGTCCCGGATGTACTCTTCGCTCACGGCGCGAATGCCGGTAACCGGGTTGGCGCCTCCATTGGCAAGGGTGGCGCCCATCATGGCGAGGTCGCGGCAGTTCACCTCAATGGAGCATTGCTGGAAGTAGAGTTCGAGGGTTTCGTCCAGGGCTTTGCCGATCATGCCGAAGTTGAGCATCAGGTGAGCGATGGCGCGGTTGCGGTGTCCGGTGGACCTTTCCGATAAAAAGACGGCATTATTCACGTTCATGTCGCGACCGGTGTAGCGGCCGATGGATGCCAGAAGACGCTTGAGGCGCTCAGTCAGGTCGGCGCCTTTAATCAAGTCGGCGGTGGCAATGGCGCCGGCATTGACCATGGGGTTGAATGGCCGGTTGGATTCCTGGTCGAGAATGATGGCGTTGAATGCGTCGCCGGTGGGTTCCACTCCGACCTTGGTCAGTACATGCTCGCGCCCGTGATCTTCCAGGGCAAGCGCGTAAACGAAGGGCTTGGAAATGGATTGGATGGTAAAGCTCTGCTGAGAATCGCCCACCTCGAAGATCTGACCATCGACGGTGGCAATCGTGATGCCGAACCAGTCGGGATTCGCCACTGCAAGTTCAGGAATGTAGTTGGCGACTGCACCGTGGCTCTCATTCTTATATTTTTCGTGGAGGTCGCGCAGAACGGCGCGGCACGGAGAGGCCGCGGACTTCATCGACTTCAGGAGTACATCGAGCTGATTGTCAGGCATGTTGGGTGCTTGCCTCTTCCACGAGCAGCATTTCCGTGACTAATTCAATTTCCTGGCTGAACGGGTGGTATGGAAAATCGAGGCTGAATACGCCTCCGCTGGCAAGTTTCACCACGTCGAGGCTGAGGGGAAGGATTCCGGCGACCGGGATGCCATAGATCGCTTCCAGCTTTTCGCGGAGGGCATCGACGTCGGTATCCTCGGGGGCCTTGTTGATCAGCAGCATCATTTGTTTTACATCCAGCTTGCGGGCCAGTTCGAGGGTTACGGCCGTGCCCTGAAAATCCTGATTGTCGGGCCGGAGAACCACCAGCAGGGAGTCGGAGATGGCGATGGAAAGCAGCGTCTCTTCATTGACCCCGGGATGGGTGTCGATGAACAGGTAGTCCACCGCCAGTTCCTCCATCAACTGGTGAAAGCCATCGTTGAGCAATCCCACGTCAAAGCCTTCATGCAGCACGCGGGCAATCTCAGATGCGTCCAGACTTGATGGAACCAGAAAGAGAGCGAAAGGAACATCTCTGGAAAGACGGCTTCTCACGATTTCCGAGACGTCATGCGCCGCTTCGCGAATCGAGCACTTGCCCCAGAGAAAATCATTCA
>DASZRZ010000457.1:0-3148 GCA_035548935.1 Terriglobales bacterium | reverse complement strand
TTGTTCCATACTCGATTCACTGCTTTCGTTGTTGAAATGTACGTTGAATTGGATGCGGAAGATACCTCAGGGCAGGAACAAGCGTGTCAGGCTGGAAGCTGCTCACAACCGTTTCGAATTAACGTATCTCCATTTTAACATTCTTCCTGAAATTAGCTTGCGCATTCCCCGCCGAAGCCCATTAGCACCACCTAAGTCGCTTCGCGTCAAACTCTTGCGGAATCTCACATACTCCCGGGCGTAACGCCGGGTGCCTCGACCTTCGCAAGACGAAGGACGGGATAAAAAGTGTTTTTTTCGGTTGCTTGGGGTTTGCTGCGTAGTCCTGCGATGAAAAGCCATTAACACCCGGCTTGCGCCAGGTCTCGCTATTCCTCAGTTCTCAGGCTCTTCTCTCAGGGAAATGTCGAGTTCCATCTCACGCAGCTCTGACTTCGACAGCAACGACTTCTTTTCCAGCAATTCCACCAGCGCTTTCAACTGCATCTCCAGCGCGCTTTGCCGGGTAGGCGCTTCCACGACGGGAGCTTTTTTCTCAACCGCCGCATTTTCTTGTGCTGGCCCAAGCTTTTGATTCGTCCCCTGATGCGCCAGCCGCAGAACAAACTTCTCTAGCCCCTGATACGCTTCCGGCGTGATCTTCGTGAACTCAATCCCATTGCCCATCGCGGGATGGATCGTACGCACCACTCCAATTACAGGGATCTTCACGTCTTCGATGTGAAATGTGATCATCACATCCGTTCCCATCGCCCAGGGAGACATCGTCTCCAGGTAACAGCCCCGCAGACTGATATCGGTAACCTTAGCGGAGCCCGAGAAGTTGTCTTCCGTCCTCCTCACATCCACAATCTGCGAGCATGGATAACGCGGCGCCTGCCGCCGTTCGGCTCTGGCGGCATCCCCTAAGGGTGACTTATTCCCTATCGTCTTCAGAGTCACAATTTCCGCCCATGGACACTCCGCTTCATCAACGCAGCGAATTCCAATCTGGCCCTCATCCGGAAATCCCGGACGCCCGCGCCATATCACACGGCACCGGCACTTCTGACCCTTGTACTGAACCCCAACGATTGTTTCGACGGCAACTTCATGGGATGGCAGGAGGACTCTGGCTCCCACTATGCTCACATCCACCGTTTCCGCCGTGGCCCGAAACCCTTTTCCCGTGGCATCCGTTCCCCACATCAACAGCTCGAGCCGTAAGGAGACCCGGTTCTCATCACGGGGAGGGCGTACTCCCGTCGTTCCGGTTGCTGGAATACCAGGGTTGAGTCCCATCAGGCACACACCTTCTCTTTCGCGACCCCGTCTGCCAGCCGGCTGACACCGGCAATGGACTTCCCGCAGGTCACGATCGCGTAGCCAGCACTCAACCCGGTGCCGCTACAGGGATTGTTTACGGAACTCATATGCGCTGTATACCGGCAAGACTCTGCCCTGCCACCCGGAGGTTCCATTTGGGAGTGGTTTCCGTTGTGGGTCGCGCATGAGGACAAGCCTATGCCAGCCCGGAACCCGCCACCACCCACCTCGAACTTCCGCTCTCCCAACATTGGCCCTCTCTATCAACCCTTCAACCCTACATTCAACCCTACGGAATCAGCAGAAGCTTGCCGGTAGTCTTCCGGCCCTCCAGATCGCGATGCGCCTGCTGCGCCTCCTCCAGCTTGTACACATGCCCAATGCGCAGCTTGAGCCTTCCCGCCGCCACCATGCCCAGCACGTCCCCAGCCCGCTGCTCCAACTCCTCGCGGCTGGCTATGAAATGTCCCAGCATGGGCCGCGTCACATACAGGGACCCCTTCTGCGAGAGCCGGATCAGGTCAAAAGGCGGTACCGGCCCGCTTGACCCCCCAAAAAGCACCAGACATCCCCGCACCCGTAAAACATTCAGATCCTTTTCAAACGTATCCTTGCCTACCCCGTCATATACCACGTGAACGCCTTTGCCGTCTGTGATGCGCCTCACCTCGGCCTCAAAATCCTGCTGGGTGTAAAGGATCACCTCATCGGCGCCGGCACCCCGCGCCAGCTCCGCCTTTTCTTCCGTCCCTACGGTGGCGATCACCCTGGCCCCGGCATTTTTGGCCAGTTGCACCAGCAGCAGGCCCACACCTCCCGCTGCCGCGTGGATGAGCGCCGTCTCCCCCTTCTTGAGCCGGTAGGAGTCGTTGACCAGGTAATGCGCCGTCATACCCTGGAGCATTGCTGCCGCGGCCTGCCGTTCGTCCACCCCATCGGGGACTCGCACCACGCGATCCGCCGGAACCGCCGCATACTCCGCGTAGCTTCCCGGAACCCCGGTGTATGCGACCCGCTCCCCGGCCTGAACCGACTTCACCTCGCTGCCCACCTCGCTGACAATACCCGCCCCCTCCTGTCCCGAGGTAAACGGCGTGGGCGTGGGATACCTTCCCTCTCGGAAGTACACATCGATAAAGTTCACACCTGCCGCAGCGATCTTTACCACCACCTCATTCGGCTTCGGCGCAGGGCGGGGAATCTCCACCAGCGTGAGGACTTCGGGACCACCTGTCTTTTGAATCTGTATGGCTTTCATAGACGTGAAATGCTAAGGCGCTTGAAATAGTAAGACGTTTGAAAAGTAAGCCGCTTGAAATACTAACTGCCGGGCAGCACTCTCCGCAAAGACCATGGTATGCCGCTTTGGCCGCTTCCCGCCCTTAAAAATCAGCCCATCGGATAAAATTCAATCTTCGAAGCGCAGTCACCGGCTCGCTCATCTCATCCCTATGCCCGCTCTTTTTGATCCGCTCCAGATTCGTGGCGTCAGACTTTCCAACCGCATCGTCGTCTCGCCCATGTGCCAATACTCCAGCGAAGACGGCATGGCCAACGACTGGCATTTCGTCCACCTCGGCAGCCGCGCCGTGGGCGGAGCCTCTCTGATCCTTACCGAGGCTACCGCCGTTACCGCCGACGGGCGCATCTCGCCTGCCGATCTTGGCCTCTGGAAAGACCAGCAGATTGAACCACTTGCGCGCATCTTCCACTTCATCACCCAGCAAGGGGCGGTTCCGGGCATGCAACTCGCCCATGCCGGACGCAAGGCCAGCACCAGCGCCCCATGGCTGGGCAATCTGCCGGTAGATGCCAGCCAGGGCGGCTGGACCCCCATCTGGGC
>DASZRZ010000456.1:0-5471 GCA_035548935.1 Terriglobales bacterium | reverse complement strand
CGACGGTGTGCTGAACGCCCTGCTGCTGGTCAATGCCATGGCCGACAGTAAAAAAACCCTCGGTCAACTGGTCGCTCATCTGCAAAGCGAATTCGGCCAGCACCACTACGGACGCGTCGATCTCCATATCAATGACGAGTTGAAGCAGTCGGCCATCCGCCGCGCCGAATCCCCGGAAACCAGTTCAATCGGAGCCTTCAAAATCCTTCGCAAAGAAAATCTCGACGGGGTCAAACTGTTCCTCGAAGGCTCCTCTGGTCCGCGCGACGCGCAACCCTGGGTCTTGCTGCGCGCCTCGGGAACCGAGCCGCTCCTGCGCATCTACTCCGAGGCCGCTTCTCCGGAGCTGGTCCGCGAAATACTCTCCCAGGCGGAAAACTTTGTCAGTAACTCCGCTGTGGCTTTGGCGGGCCGCATCCGATGAACTGCATTCGGCGGAATCTGCCATACTGAGCAAAATGGCTTTGAGCGCCTCACAACCCGATCACCCCGGTGGCGCCGATTCCAAAGAATCTCGCGAATACAACCGCCTTCACCGCCGCATGGCTGTCGCGGACTTCATTCTCGGGCTCTTCCTCATGGGCCTTCTGCTCGCCACCGGCTGGACCAGCACCCTGCGCGACTGGGCCTACCAAGCCTCCGGACAGCGCTATGCCCTCGCGGTTTTTCTCTACGTCGCTTTGCTGACGCTGGCGGGAAAGTTATTTGGACTGCCGCTCGATTACTATGGCTTCCGCATCGAGCACCGCTACGAACTCTCCAATCAGAACGCCTCCAGTTGGTTCTTCGACCAGGCCAAGAGCTGGATCATCGGACTGCTTCTTGCCACCATCGTCGTCGAGCTGGTCTACCGGGCTATCCGCCTCTCTCCGGAATGGTGGTGGATTCTTGCCTGGGCCGTCTTCGTCATCCTCGCCGTCGTCTTCGCACAAATTGCGCCGGTCGTCCTGTTCCCTTTGTTCTACAAATTCGAGCCTCTGGAAAACGACGAGCTTCGCCAACGCCTGCTTCGCCTTACCGAACGCGCGGGCACCCGCGTCCGCGGCGTCTACGAATGGAAGCTCTCGGCAAAAAGCAAGAAGGCCAACGCCGCTCTCACCGGACTCGGCCGCACCCGGCGCATCATCCTCTCCGACACATTGCTGGAAAATTATTCCGCCGAGGAAATCGAAGCCGTGCTGGCGCACGAGCTCGGCCACCATGTCCACAAACACGTCCCCCGGGGCATCGCGGTTCAGATGGTGGTTACGTTCTTCGGTTTCTGGCTGACCGCTTCCGTGCTGCGCTATTCGGTCCAGGAGCTGCGGTGGTTTGAAAGTCTCTCCGACTTCGCCAATCTACCGCTACTGGCCTTGCTTTCCACCTTGATATCGTTTCTGCTGCTACCGGGCCTCAATGCCTATTCCCGGCACAACGAGCGCCAGGCCGACATGTTCTGCTTCCGCTCCATTCCCACCGTCGTCCCCTTCATCTCTTCCATGGACAAACTCGCGGAGCAGAATCTTTCTGAGCGCTATCCTTCGCGCTTCGTCGAGTTGTTCTTTCACTCCCACCCGGCAATCTCCCGCCGCATCGCTGCGGCACGCGCCTTCGCAGCGGCCCATCCTCTCCCGCCTGGCACGGAATCAAATCCCTCCAAACCCTGAAAACCTTCTCCGTCCCGCTAGCTCCCCGCTATCTACCCTTCAGCCGTGCCTCCACCCGCACTACATCCTCTTCGGTATCCACTCCGATTGTGTCGAAGGGCGTCTCCGCCACGTGAATCTCAATCCCGTCGTCCAGAAAGCGCAGCTGTTCCAGTCTCTCGCTGCGCTCTAAATCGCACTCTGGCAGCGAAACAAAACGCTCCAGCGCCTCCCGCCGGTACCCGTAAAATCCCAGGTGTTTGAAATAGCGGACCTGCTGATTGCCATCCCGGTCGCAGGGAATGGTGCTGCGCGAAAAATACAGCGCCCGGCCCTGCTTGTCCGTAACCACCTTCACCGCATTAGGATTCTGTATATCCTCGGCACCTGCGGGCGTTTTCAACGTGCCCACGCTTACCGCCGGATTCTTCATCAGCTCAATCAGACTCGCGATGTGCTCCGGGCGCGTCAGTGGCTCGTCGCCTTGAATGTTCAGGTACACATCCGCCGCAACTCCCTTCGCAATCTCATGCACCCGTTCGGTTCCACTCCGGTGGGCAGCCGAGGTCATCCGCGCCACATAGCCGCGCACCCGGCACAATTCCATGATCTCTTCCGAGTCGGTTGCGATCAAAACATCCTCTGCGCCAAGCAGCGGAAACGCCCGCACCGCCTCATAAACTCGCCCCACCATCGGCACCCCGGCAATCTCCCGCAGCGGCTTGCGGGGCAGCCGCGTGGCCCCCAGTCGCGCCGGTATCACGGCAAGCACTCTCATCTCAAAACAATCTCCGTTCTTCTTCAGCAGTTCAGAATGATGTATCCAGAACAAAGCAGCATTCAGAATGAAGCTCTGCTTTCAAAATAAGCCGCATTCAGAAAACCAGCCCTTGTTCTCCAAAATCATCCCCGTGCATGGAAGCGCATTCGACATTAAATTAAAATCGCCATCTGTGGCAGCCCCTCACGGCAGCAAACACAACCGCCCGCGCCAGCCCGCCCCCCACGCCGTCGAGACCACCGGCCTGCTGATCGTGCTCGCCCTGCTGGCGATCCTTCTTCTACTTCGCTGGGGTGGGCAGATTCCCTGGAGGGCGCGGTGATAGAACCCTCCGGAAGCCGCCCCGATCCTCTGCTGGTCGTCATTCTGGGGCCCACCGGCAGCGGTAAAACCGGATTGTCTTTGCGCCTGGCCGAACAGTTCAACGGTGAAATCGTGAACTGTGACTCCGTCGCCATTTACAAGGATATCTTCATCGGAACCGCCAAGCCCGAGCCCCGCCAGCTCAGCCGCGCCCCTCATCACCTGTTCGACGCCTTCGCACTCGACCAGTACGCCAATGCTGGCGATTATGCCCGGCTCGCCCGCCAGGCTCTTGCCGGAATCGCCGCCCGCTCCCACCTGCCCATCGTCGTTGGCGGCACGGGACTTTATCTTCGCGCCCTGCTGCTTGGCCTGTTTGACGGCCCCGGACGTTCGGACGACCTTCGCGAGCGCCTACGCCAGCGCCAGCTTCAACGCGGACCGTCCTACCTCCACCGCCTGCTCAACCGCTTCGACCCTGCGTCCGCGGCCACAATCCATGCCAACGATCTGCCAAAGCTCATTCGCGCGCTGGAGGTATTTCTCTCCTCCCGCCGCCCCATGAGCAAGCTTTGGCAAAGTGGACGCAATGCCCTCCGGGGCTTTCGCATCCTGAAGATTGGACTCAATCCCGACCGCACAGCCCTCTATTCACGCCTCAACCAGCGTGCAGCTCTCATGTTCGATCAAGGCCTCGTCGAAGAAACCGCCGCCCTGCTCGAACGCTATCCTCAGGCCTGGGCGCTGTCGTCGCTCGGCTACCGCCAGGCCACCCGGCTGCTTCGCGGCGAGGAAACCCGCGAGCAGGCCATCTCCTCCACCCAGCAGGCGCATCGCAACTACGCCAAAAGGCAGATGACCTGGTTCCGCCGCGAACCCGAGGTCCACTGGCTCCCGGGGTTTGGAGATGAGCAGGAAATTCAAAACACCGCCCTTTCTCTGCTTGCCAAGTCCATTTCCGGAATCGCCCCCGCACCGGAGACCGCGAACCTTCGATCCAAGTCTGCAAACTGACAGCCGCTGTTGGCTCTGCTAGGCTTCCGCCATGGCGTTTAAAAGGTGTGTCTTGCTGTTCGTATTGCTGCTGGCCGGTCCGGTTGCCCGGGCTGCCGCCGCCCGCGATGCGTACCCGCAAAACACTCCGGTGCAACTCGATCTTCAGGGAGAGCGCTGGGCCCAGAAAACCCTTCAGCAGCTCACCCTCGAACAGAAGATCGGCCAGATGCTCGTCATCTGGTCCCGCGCACAGTTTCTGAATCAGGAGAGCGCACAGTTTCAGCAATTGCGTGAAACCATCCGCAAATATCACATCGGCACACTGGGCTTCACCGTACCCGTTGACTTCGGCATGGTTCAAAAAGTCATGCCCTTTGAGGCGGCAGCGCTCACCAACCAGTTGCAGAATGAATCGGATTTGCCCCTGCTGTTCGCCGCCGACTTCGAGTACGGGCTCACCATGCGCGTCAATGGAGCCACCCCCTTCCCCTACCCCATGGCCTTCGGAGCCTCCGGGAATCTCGCCAGCGCCGAAGCCTTCGGACGCATTGTCGCCGAAGAGGCGCGCGCCATCGGCGTGCAGTGGAACTGGTTCCCAACCGCCGACGTCAACTCCAATCCCGAGAACCCCATCATCAACGCCCGCTCCTTTGGCGAAGATCCCAAACAGGTCGGCGACTTGATCTCCGCCTACATCCGCGGCGCTCATCAGGGCGGAATGCTGGTTACGGCCAAGCACTTCCCCGGCCACGGCGACACTGCCACCGACACTCACCTTGGACTGGCCAGGGTCGAAGGCAACATCGCACGGCTTGAGTCCGTGGAACTTGCGCCCTTTCGCGACGCCATCAATGCCGGCGTCGATTCCGTCATGGTCGCGCACGTTACCGTCCCGGCTCTCGATCCCGATATTGGCCACGTTGCCAGCACCTCCCGCGCCATCGTCTCCGGCATTCTCAAAAATAAAATGGGATTCCAGGGCCTCGTCGTCACCGATTCGCTCGACATGTATGGACTGATGCGCCTCTATTCCAAAGCTGGCAATCCTTCCGCCGCCGCCGCCGTGGCCGCCGTTAAGGCTGGCAATGACATGGTCCTGCTTCCTCAGGATTTGGACGGAGCTTACCGTGGTCTGTTGAACGCCGTACGCAACGACGAAATTCCACTGTCGCAGATCGATCAGTCCGTTTTGCGCATCCTCCGCGCCAAGGCATCTCTGGGACTCCACCTGCACCGCCTCGTCGATCCCGAGAGGTTGCAGCAGGTAATCGCGCGCCCCGCCAGCATTGCAGCCGGGGAAAAAGCTGCCCAGGAAGGCGTCACCCTGGTTCGGGATAACAATCACCTCCTGCCTCTGCGCCGGGGTAGCGCCTCACCAGCCATCGCCCGCAGTGCTTATCGCCGCCGCCCCGCCCAGGAGCCTTCTCCCGAAGCCGCCCCGGCTCGAAAAGGTACGCTCGCCGTTGTATTCACCGATGACGTGCGTAGTGAATCCGGCAGGGTGCTGATCCGTGAGTTGCGCGCCCGCGTCTCCGACGCAACCGTGTTCTATGTGGACCCCCAGCTCGCAGGGCCTCTCATGGACACCGTTCTCCAGGCCGTCGCTCAGGCTGAAGTCGTGGTAGCCCCGGTTTACGTCGTTCCGGTCTCAGGCAAGACCGTGAAGGTCGGCAGCGAATTGAAAAATACCGTCTCTCTCACGGGCGACGCCGCTGAGTTGATGAAGCGCATCCTCAGCGCGGCTTCCGATCGCACCGTCGTGGTTG
>DASZRZ010000455.1:0-3836 GCA_035548935.1 Terriglobales bacterium | reverse complement strand
GCTTTGACCTTATCTGGGGCGCGGAGTTTGGCAAGCTGGACCCCAAGACCGGAGTCATCCACATGTATCCCACCCCCACTCCCGATAACGGTCTTTATGGAATGGCGATTGACCAGAAAGGCGACTACTGGTCCGCTGGCTGGCAGAAAGGCACCATTAATAAGATGGACTGGGCAACCGGGACCATCAAGGAATACAAGGTGCCGAACTCCTGGGGACAGATGCGCCGCATCGGAGTCGACTCAAAAGGTATTGTGTGGGCGTCGGAGTACATCACCGGAATTCTGGCCCGGCTGGATCCCGCCACCGAAGAACTCTCCGAATTCAGGATTCCCTACAGTGGCGCCACACCCTATGACGCATGGCCCGACAGGTTCGACAACGTATGGATGGGCGATCAGGCCCACAATGCGATCATCAAGTTCGACCAGAAGACCAAAAAATTCAGCTACTACCCCATGCCCCAACCCGGCCAAAGCATCAACAAGTTCCAGATCGCCGATAACAACACAATCTGGTTTGGCAGCCGGCTCGTACCCATCGTCACCAGCGTGCACTTCTATCCCGAGGGGTATACGGCGAACGCTCCGCCAATGCCATAACCTCGTACGCCGGGAGTGGCGATTGGCCAAGGTCATCGCCCAATCAGGCAGCCTCGAATGCCGCCTTGATACTGGCCAGATGGTGCCAGCTGTGCCGGACAGCATGATCCTCGATGAGGAACTGCGCCGTGAGCGGAGCGTCTGCGTTCAGTGAGACGGGCGCTGCCCGGTCGAGCTCTTCGTCGGAGAAGCCTCGCACCGCCTCGGCGGCGGCATGGGCATTGCTCTCACGAACTAAACCAGGTAATACAGGGCTTGCCTGTCCACGGGCACAAGCTCATTCTGTCCGCAATGATCGCAGAAGTTCTGCTCCAATAGATCATAGACATAGCGAACTGCCTTGAGGGTCGCGGAAAATTTCTCGTCTTCCTCAGGAAAGATACGGTCCGCGGGAAGCCAATCCTGGAAGCGCAGATTCCGCATCGCCTGGGCAAACTCCGGACGGATACCACAGAGCAGCACCGTTACGCCAACGGCCTGCATGTCATGCAGAAAATGATCGAAACGCTCCATCGAAACCATATCGGGATTCCGTGTGCGCTTGAGGCGCAGCACTATGAAACGGATGTTATTGTCCTTTGTCCTCTGCTTCAGTTGATCGAAGCAACGATCCAGCTCCGGCGCCGCGCCGAAGAATAGTTCCCCTTCCAGATCGTAGAGAAGCATCGCACTGCATGGCGGATCGTCTGGCAGGCGTTCGCGAACGACGCGCTCGCTGCTGACCACCAGCTCCGACCAGCGCAGAAGCGCCGCGCGAGGGACAAACAGCAGAATGGATAAAACCACGCCGATCAAAATGGAAAACTCAACGCTGATAAAGATCGCCGAGAGAGCGGTTACCAGAACCAGGCCTGCGTCGTAGCGTGAGGCGCGCATGGCATAGCTCAACCGCTTCCAATCGACCAGCCTTGCAGCCGTCACCAGGAGTATCCCCGCCAGAGCGGCTTTAGGGATGTAACGGGCGGAGGGAGCGAAAGCCACCACCACCAGGGCGACCGTCCCTGCCGCGATGACACCGGAGGCCCGGCTCACCGCCCCAGCTTGAAAATTAATCGCCGAACGGGTCAGGGAGCCGGAACCCGGCAGGCATTGGAAGAAACCGCCGGTTAAATTAGCCAGACCTTCGGCGAGGCACTGCCGGTTGTAGTCGAGCGGCTGGCGAGTGGTGTTAGCGATGGATTTGGCGATCGCCAATGCCTCCAGGAGTCCGAGAAAAGCGATGGCCAGCGCGCTTCCGGATAATTCCTTCACCCACCAGAACTTGATCTCGGGGACATGCGGCAAAGGCAGGCTGCGGGGAACGCTGCCCACTACCGGCAGAATCGTCTTGCCATCGAGTGCGGGTTCCGACCAGCCAAACGCCGCGGCCACGATGGCGGCAACCACAAGCGCCAGAAGCATGTCGAATTGGGGCAAATGATATTTGCGCGCCAGTTTTCTAAGTACGACAACAAGAAAGATCGTACCTAGTCCGATTCCCAGGGCTCGCGGGTTCACATGGCCACCTGTTAGCGTGAGCCAGAGGCGGTAGAGCACATGCTGTTCTCCGGTTCCGCGCTCGCGAATGCCAGTCAGGTTTCCAAGCTGAGTCAGTCCCACCAGCATGCCGCCCCCAGCCATGAATCCGATCACGATGGATTCGGAGATGTAGCGCGTCAGGTCCCCGAGCTTGAAAACAGCAATTAGAATCTGGATGCTTCCAATCATGATCCCGAGAAGGAACATTGCCTGATAGGCATCGAAACGAACGTCGGGGTCAAAGAAGGCAAGCGCGCTGAATACAACCAGGGAGATTGCGTTGGTGGGGCCGTTAATCAGGTGGGACGACGAACCGAAAATCGAAGCCACCAGTGTGATCACAATGGCGGAGTACAAACCGAAGCGCGGATCGACTCCCGCAATGAGCGCGTATGCCATCGCCTGGGGCAGGGAGACGGCCGCAACCGTCACGCCAGCCAGAAGATCGTGACGCGCATTTCCCCAGGAGTAGTCGAGCTTCATTTCAAGTCCCTCAGCTTCAGTGCAGCTGGTTTTGTTTCGTTTTCGCCGGATGGATCACGTTAAAGATGCCGTTGTCGGCAAAAAACTTTTGCTGCGCCTCGTCCCAGTCTTTGGCAAGAATGCTCACCGGAAAGAGCTCGATCTGCGGCAAGCGGTCTCTGTGCCTCTTCAGTACTTCTGGATTGATGGGGCGATACCCGTGCCGGGCGATGGCTTCCTGTGCCTGTTCGGTGTAGAGGAAATCCAGATAGGCCTTGGCATATGCTTCGTTCTTTCGACGAGCGACATTGGAATCAACCCAGGCAACGCTAGGCTCGGCGCGAATACTCACCGGGGGATAGATAATCTCCAGATCGCCCTGGTACTCCTCCCTTTCGAGAAGAGCCTCGTTTTCCCAAGTAAGATGGACGTCTCCGAGCTTCTCCTGGGTGAAGGTATTGGTTGCATCGCGAGCGCCAGAACCGAAAGCGGGAACATGCTGGTAAAGCTCTTTGAGGTATTGCAGAGCCTGCGCTTCGGTCCCACCACGATAGATTACCGACCCCCATGCGGCCAGAACGCTGAGTTTTCCGTTTCCCGATGTCTTGGGATCCGGAGTGATTACGGAAATTCCCGGACCAACCAGATCGGGCCAATCCCTGATGTTCCGGGGATTCCCTTTGCGGACGACGAACACGATGGTCGAACTGTAGGGCTGGGAATTGTTGGGCAAACGCGCAGCCCAGCCATCGGCGATCAGGCCATGTTTATGAAGAGCCTCGACATCCGATGGCAAAGCCAGAGTAACGACATCGCCCTCCAGACCGTCAATCACCGCCTGCGCCTGTCTTGACGAACCCCCATGAGACTGCTGGATGGTTATTTTCTTGCCGGTCTGCCTGGCATACTGCGCACTGAACTGGCGGTTCAGATCCTGAAACAGCTCACGGGTCGGATCATAGGAGACGTTCAGCAGTTGATTCGATGCATCCCCCTGGACGTTCTTGACCACAACCAGAGTCATGGCAAGCGCCACTGCAGCAACAGCAATCGCATTGAGCCAAAGAGTTCGCATGAGTCCGCAATTGCGCAACGTGAGTGCAGGCAGCCGTACCCGTATTCCAGCGATATCAGGCAGCCTTACCTGCTCTTCTTCGCTCGAATCGGTCTCAGTTATCCGTAGCGACCGTGCAAAACCCCGAAATTATACTATATATAGTCGATTGACTTAATAGTTATTTAGCTAAAATTACA
>DASZRZ010000454.1:0-6128 GCA_035548935.1 Terriglobales bacterium | reverse complement strand
CATTTCCATGATCAACGGATGTGACTACTGCCTCCAGCATCACCTGGCGGGATCCAGGCGCGCCGGGCTTACGCCGGAAGACTGGCGGCAGCTCAGGAACCCCGCTTCCTCCACCTTTACGGATAAAGAAAAAGCCGCGCTTGTCTTTACCGAGAAGCTTACGCGCACCCCATCCGCCATTGAGGAGGCCGATTTCGTCCCTCTTCGCCAGCATGGCTTCACCGACCCGCAGATCGTCGATCTTCATCTTCTGACCGGACTCGCCAATCTCACCAACCGCTTCACCGGACCCCTCGGGCTTGAACTGGAGATGCCCGCCGAAACCATTCCTTAATCGCCGGAGACGTTTTGCAAGTTCCTGGTACGCGTCTCGCGGCCTCTTCGTTTATGCTTGAGTCGCCATGGGAAGCAACACTCTCTTTAACGCGCCAGAATACGATCCCCAGCGTGAGCGCCGCCGGAAAGTGCTCATCATCATTGCGGTTGTGACCGCCATAGTTCTTGCCGGTCTTGGATACAGGTTCCGCCACTACCCCTACGAGCGCACGGTTGCCCGTTTCTTCACTGCCGTTCAGGAAAAGAATTACGAAACCGCTTATGGCATCTGGCTGGGCGATCCCGATTGGAAGAAGCATCCCGAGCAGTACAAGCGTTATCCCCTTCAGAGCTTCTACCGCGACTGGGGTCCGGGCGGCCAGTGGGGAATTGTGAGCACTTTCAAGGTTGAGGGTTCAACCGATCCCGGAGGTACCGGAATCGTTGTCCGGGTCCGGGTCAACGACCGCTCCGAGCGCGCTAATATCTGGGTGGAAAAGAGCGATAAGACCCTTACGTTCTCTCCCTTTGAAACCATTCAGTAGATTCAAGCGGGAAAATTTGGCGGAGGGCCGCAGGGACTGCATCACCACCCACTGCGCGAGAGTCCAGGGGCGGGGTTTGCTCTACATCGCTTCCGACTTATGCGTCAGCAGGTGATTCTGCACCTTTACCAGCGACGCCTCGTCTTCCACGTTTAAACCAGTTCGTGTACGGTCGGTCTGCCGCAGCAGCCCACACAACACCTTGCCCGGACCCAACTCCACAAAAGTCTGCACGTCCTGGGCGATCAGCAGCCGGACGCACTCCAGCCACCGCACCGTGCCTGTAACCTGACGGATCAGGGTTTCGCGCGCGCGCGACGAATCCCGCAGCAGCGTTGCATCCACGTTGCTCACCACCGGAACCCGCATGGAATGAAACTCCAACCGCTCCAGGTCTGCCGCCAGCCGGTCCTGCGCCGGCTGCATCATCGAGCAGTGGAAGGGAGCGCTCACCGGCAGCATTACCACTTTCTTGGCGCCGCGCTGCCTGGCCAGCTCCGCCGCCTGCTCCACAGCCGCGGTACTGCCTGCAATCACCACCTGCTCCGGAGAGTTCACGTTGCTTGGCTGCACGACCGCGCCCTGCGAGGGGCTGTTCTTTAAAACCTCCTCGCACACCTTCACCACTTCCTCAATCGGAAACCCCAGCAGTGCCGCCATCGCGCCCGTGCCCACGGGGACCGCCTCCTGCATGTAGCGTCCTCGATTGCTCACCGTGCGCACCGCGTCTTCGAAGGAAAAAGTTCCCGCGGCCACGTGTGCCGAGTACTCTCCCAGGCTGTGCCCAGCCACGTAGTTGCATGTGATGCCTTTTTCCTGCAGCACCCGGTAAGTGGCCACGGAAGCCGTCAGAATCGCCGGTTGCGTCACTTCCGTTAATCGCAGCTTCTCTTCCGGACCTTCAAAGCAAACCTCGGAGAGCTTGTACCCCAGCGCCGCATCCGCTTCATCGAACGTCTGCCGCGCCACCGGATACATCGACGCCAGCTCCCGGCACATGCCCACCGCCTGAGAACCTTGTCCCGGAAACAGGAATGCAACGGGCGCTCTATGAGATGAACTTGGTTTATGCGGACCGGGTTTCACCGAAGCTGGTTTCAAGGAAGATGGGTTCGAAGGCCCGGCATCGGCGAAACTGAGCCCCGCCGTTTTTGGACCAAACGAGTTCATTTGCGGCAAATTCTGGTCGGAATCGCTCATTCTTAAAGTCTGTGCCTGGATTGGGAACCCTGGAAACAGGTGGCCGCAATTCTACTGTATGTCAGGAGCTGAGCCGCTCCACTTCGTTTTCTGCCGTGTTTTCGGCCGTGTTTTCTGTATTCGACTCGCCGCCTGCGTTCCTGGCGTGCCGGTCTCCGTTTCGCGGAGCCGTGGTCGCAATCGCCCGCTCGATGCGCGAATTGATCTGCCGGTCGGCAAACTCCGCCGTTACCCGGATCGCGTTCTTGATGGCATTTGCATTCGACGACCCGTGAGCCACAATTACCGCTCCCTTTACTCCCAGCAGCGGCGCGCCTCCGTACTCCGAATAATCCAGGCGCTTCTTGAACTCCGCGAACGCCGACCGCGACAGCATGTATCCCACCTGACGGGTGATCGTCGCCTGCAACGACTCTTTCAGCAGATAGCGAACCGCCTCGACCAGCCCTTCGGAAATCTTCAGCGCGACATTTCCCACAAATCCGTCGCACACCACCACATCCACCTTGCCGTTGTATACATCCCGGCCTTCCACGTTTCCCAGGAAGTGAATGGGCAGCTCTTTCAGCAGCGGATGCGTCTGCCGAGTCAATTCATTTCCCTTCGACTCCTCTTCTCCAATGGACAGCAGTCCAATGCTCGGCTTGTCCTTGGAAAAGATGAGTTGCGAATAGATTTCGCCCATGAGGGCAAATTGTTCGAGGTTGTGGGGCTTGCAATCGACGTTGGCGCCCACGTCAAGCATGATGCTGGCAGTCCCTTCGGTGGTGGGGAAAACCGCTGCCAGCGCCGGACGGTCCACTCCCGGCAGGGCGCCCAGGATCATCTTGGCGGTGGCCATGGCCGCGCCGGTATTTCCCGCCGTAACGAATCCCGCAGCCTTTCCGCTGCGCACCATTCGCAAGGCCACGTGCATGGACGAGTCGCGCTTGGCGCGAACCGCCTGCGCCGCTTTCTCGTTCATGCCAATCACCTGCGTGGCTGGCACGATCTCGATATTTTTCGTATGGGATGAATTGTGGTTCCGCAGCTCGGCCCGCAAGTCGTCTTCTTTGCCGACCAGGAGCACATGCACGTTGTACTGCCGTGCCGCCAGGATCGCACCCTCAATCTCCGGCTTGGGCGCCCGATCCGACCCCATTGCATCGACTGCGATTACAGTGGGCATTTGAGCGTGGGCCCTGCCGGCATAAACCGTCCTGGGGCCATTTGCTTTCCTCTGGCGCTTGTTTCGCGCAATCCTGAAATTCGACGCCCGGCACTGCGAGGGGAATCCCTGTTTTCACGCCACGGAATCCACGTTCAGGCCGGTCGAGACCGTTTCTACAGCCGCCTAGCTGGCTTCCTTGGTCTCAACGATTTCGCGGTTGTCATAGTGCCCGCAGCGGGGACAGACATGGTGGGGCATCTTCCGCTCATGGCAGTTGGAGCATTCGGAAAGTGCAGGGGCTGACAGGTGATCGTGGGCGCGCCGTATCGAGGTGCGCCGCTGGGAGTGTCGTCGTTTGGGATTTGGCATGCTAATTTCCAGTTCTGATAATTTTTAGAAACCGCCCTTAATCCGCGGTTTCTTGTAATCCACCCGCGCCTTGCTGTCGCCCGCTTCTATCCTACCCTTGCAGCTTGCGCAGGGCATTCCAGCGCGGATCCACCACCATTTCAGCGCAGTCGCAGCTTTCGTTGTTCAGATTGCGTCCGCAAACCGGACACAACCCCTTGCAGTCATCGCTGCATACCGTCTTGATGGGCACCGCCAGAAGGACTTGCTCTCGCAGTACATCCTCGAGTAGCAGACCGTCTCCACTGTAATACCCAATATCTGCTTCCGCCTGCGTCACCGAGATCTCTTCCCGGGCCGTATCAACCCCCAGGGGCCGGTACAGAAGATCGAATGTCTTGTCCACCGGACGGCTTACCGGCTCCAGACATCGCGCACAACTAACCTCGATTGCGGCGGAAACATCCCCCACCACGCGAATGTCCTGGATCACCTTTTTGGGACCGTGGTGCTCCTCGAGTAGCGTGGCAGTGCCTTTCGATTGTACCGGACTTTTCGTTCGCAGGTCCGGCCCGAGGTCCATCGCCTCTGGGGCAAACTCCTCGTCAAAATCAATCGGCTGCTTTTCCAGGACTTTTAAAGCGATGAACATCCCAACCCCGCGGCCGGGCTTAAGCCGTCCCGTCACAAAAAAGCCGACGGTCGAATCCCGCCAGCCTGCTTATACTCTCCTGGGCCATGCTGCGGTATTCGTACCAAGGCCCATACCACGCAAAGATATAAACTACAGGCATTTAGCCGCAGGTGTCAACCTGGCAGCCCCGCCCGGCTTGCTATCAGCCCACCCTGTTTGCCCACACAAAAGAAACGAGGGAAATCCATGCTCCAGGCACTCCCGCGATCGATTCCCAAAGTCCTTGCGCCCTGCCGCCCCAAAGCGATAAATAGAGCTCCATGGATCGCGTTACCCTCGGCAACTTTGAGCTGGAGTGGTTCTCTGACGGCAACTATTACCTCGATGGCGGCGCCATGTTTGGCGTGGTTCCCCGCACCATGTGGGAGAAACGCATCCCGCCCGACGCCCTGAACCGCGTCAGCCTCGGCCTGAACTCGCTGCTCATCCGCACCGGCGATCACACAGTACTGGTCGAAACCGGCATTGGGGGCAAAATTCCGGAAAAAATGCAGCGAATCTGGGAAAATCAGGCCCAACTGCTCAATAACCTTGCCGCCCGCGGCGTCGATCCCGCTGAAATCGATATCGTCATCAATACCCACCTGCACTTCGACCACTGCGGATGGAACACCATGCTGCACCAGGGCCGCGTCGTTCCCACCTTCCCCAACGCCCGCTACTACGCCCAGGCGGGGGAGGTCGAGCACGCCCACCGGCAGTTGGAGCGCGACCGCATCAGCTACATGACCGATAACTATGATCCGCTCATCGCCAGCGGCCAGATGCAGCTTCTTAAGGGCGATCAGGAGATCGTCCCGGGCGTTTCCGTCCGTGTCTATCCCGGCCACACCCGTAACCTGCAAACCGTCATGATCCGGAGCAACGGGCAGACCGCTTGCTACGTCTCCGACCTTATCCCTACCCGCTCCCACCTCGACCTTACATGGGTCATGGCCTACGATCTCTTCCCCCTGGAGTGCATCGAGAGCCGCCGCCGCTTCTACCAGCAGGCCATCCCGGAGAGATGGCTGGTCTTCTTCACCCACGACCCCCACGACCCCTGGGCCTACGTGGAAGCCGGCGAGAAAGGGAAGTTCATCAGCCGTGCTGTATAGAGGGGGGATCTGCTCCCGGCCCCCCATTTGCCGCATTCTGCCCCAATCCTGTAAAATATGCTTTCCAGTGAAAGGTTCCAGAAGTCATGAAGGCTGCAATCCATCCCGGTTACAACGAAGTGCGAGTGCACTGCGCCTGCACCAATGTTTTCACCACCCGCTCCACGCATAAGGGCGACATCCACGTGGAAATCTGCTCTGCCTGCCACCCCTTCTACACCGGCAAGCAGAAGCTCATGGATACCGCTGGACGCGTCGAGCGCTTCCGCCGCAAGTACGCCGGCGTCGAAAAGAAGTAGTGTTGTGCTAAACCTCTGAGCCTCCGCCCCCGGGCGGGGGCTTTCCACTCTTAAACGGGTGCCTCATCCTTCACGCAGCGAAAACCTCCCCTCGCTGCCAGTCACCCTCTTCAGCGTCATTCCGAGCATAGCGAGGAATCTGCTCTGTTGGCCGCCATACTGCCTCCCGCTCTCCCCGAAATCTGCACTACAATAGCTGCAATGAACAAGCGTTGGGAAAGCCCGGGACCCGCCATCGTTCCCCCCGCGGACGCGAGTGTGCCCGAGTCTTTCCATATCGGCCCCATCCGGCTTGCCCCAGCTACCGTGCTGGCGCCCATGGCCGGGGTCACCGATACCGTCTTCCGCCGCTTTATCCGTAACCTGGGCGGCTGCGGGCTCATCATGACGGAGTTCACCTCCGCCGATGGCGTCCTGCGGGATAAAAAGGCCCGCCGCCGTTACCTGCACTTCTACGAGGACGAGCACCCCATCTCCGCG
>DASZRZ010000453.1:0-2405 GCA_035548935.1 Terriglobales bacterium | reverse complement strand
CTTCCGGCTTCTTTGTTGCTGTGTTACACTAGTCAGTTTTCTTGCTCAGTCCAAACCAGCTATGACGTTCACCGATAACCAAGCAGGACGGAGAGCGGCCCGGAAAGGCCCCAGACCGGTCCAGCAACTGATGGCTGCATAGATGCCCCAGATCTTCCATCGAAGTACAAACACCATCTCCCGCTTCTCGTTGGTGTTGGCCATTGTGGCGGTCTTGGGCTTCTTTTTCTTCACGCTCGAGATCCAGCGCTCTCCTTACGTGAGCTGGAAGGGCGTGGTGCGTGAGCAGCCCGTGCCGTTCAGCCACGAGCATCATGCCGGCGAGCTGGGGATTGATTGCCGCTACTGCCACACCGGGGTGGAGACATCGAGCTTCGCGGGGATTCCTCCGACCAAGACCTGCATGAACTGCCATGTGCAGATATGGACGAATGCCGAGATGCTGGCCCCGGTACGCGACAGCTATAAGACCGGAACCCCGCTGGTGTGGACGCGGGTGAGCCTGCTGCCCGATTTTGTTTATTTCGACCACAGCATCCACGTTGCCAAGGGAGTGGGCTGCGAAAGCTGCCACGGGCGGGTCGATCGCATGCCCCTGATGCGCTCCAATGCCACCCTGCAGATGGAGTGGTGTCTGGACTGCCATCGCGCTCCGGAGAAAAACCTGCGGCCAAAATCGGAGGTCTTCAATATGGCCTACGAGAAGCCCAGTTCGCTCAAGCCGGTGGTTGTGGACGACAAGAACTTTACCTCACAGATGGCCCTGGGTGTGTATCTCAAGGACAAATATGAGGTACGCAGCGTGCGCGATATTACAAGCTGTACGACGTGTCATCGGTAGGGCGAAGCTGGGTTGGCGAGATTCGAGTTAATGGTGACCATGGAAGGTAACAACAATCCGTCGAAGCAGATGCAGGGCGAACTGGTGCAGATACGGACGGCCGCTGCCGCCGGGGATGCTTCCGCGGCGTCCGCGCAGGCTGCGGATGCGCCGGGATACTGGCGCAGCCTGGAGGAGTTGGCGCGGACCCCTGAGTTCGAGGAGCGCCTCCACCGGGAGTTTCCGCATGCCGCCGAGGTATGGCATGACGACGTTTCGCGGCGCGGCTTCCTGAAATTGATGTCCGCTTCGCTGGCGCTGGCCGGGCTTACGAGCTGCACGAAGCTGCCGCACCGCGGAATCGTTCCGTACGTCAGGCAGCCGGAGGGAATGACTCCCGGGCTGCCGCTGTTCTTCGCCTCGGCGATGGAGTTGGCGGGGCAGGCTGTTCCGGTGCTGGTGCGCAGCAATGAAGGACGGCCTACGAAGGTCGAGGGCAATCCCGAGCATCCGGCCACGATGGGCGCCACGGATATTTTTGCGCAGGCGTCGGTGCTGGAGTTGTTCGATCCGGAGCGTTCGCAGACCTGTCTTTATCACGGCGAGGTGCGGCCGTGGGCGGGGTTTGTGGGCGCCATGCAGGAGGTTATCGGCGCGCAGAAGGCGGTGCGCGGTGCGGGGATGCGGCTGCTGACGCATGGGGTGCTTTCTCCCACGCTGGCCTCGCAGATTCGCGGCTTGCAGCAGAGCTTTCCCGAGATGAAGTGGCACCAGTGGGAGCCGGTCAACCGGGATGCGGTTCGCGCCGGTTCGATCCTGGCATTCGGGGAGTACGTGGAGGCGCAGTACCAGTTGCGCAACGCGGACGTGATCGTCTCCCTGGATGCGGACTTCCTTTATCCGGGATTCCCGGGGTTCCATCGCTATGCGCGGGAGTGGGCGGAGCGCCGCGATCCGGATGCTGCCGCGGGAATGAGCCGCGTGTATGCCATCGAGAGCACGGTGAGTACGACCGGGTTTAAAGCGGATCACCGGTTTGCCGTGCGGCCTTCGGAGATCGAGTCCTATGCCCGGGCGCTGGCCACCCACCTGGGATTGGCCGCGGGGGGTACGGTCCGGCCTGAGCACCAGAGTTCCATTGCAGAGATTGCCCGCGACCTGCAGAAAGCCAAAGGCAAGGCCGTGGTGATTCCGGGCATGGGGGCACCTGCGTCCGTGCATGCACTCGCCCATGCCATAAATGAAGCGCTGGGCGCGCAGGGCAGCACCGTGGTTTACAGCGATCCCGTAGCTGATGGTCCGGTGGATCAGGTGCAGTCGCTGAGGGAGCTTGCTGCGGAGATGCAAGCCGGAAAAGTTCAGACGCTGGTGATCGTTGGCGGAAATCCTGTATACGATGCGCCGGCGGAGATCGACCTGCGCGCGGCCATGGAGAAGGTAGCCCTGAAGGTCTTCCTCGGGCTCAGCGTCAACGAGACCTCGAACCATTGCGACTGGCATGTCAATGCCGCGCACTCGCTAGAGGCCTGGAGCGATCTGCGCGCCGATGACGGCACGGTGAGCATTGTCCAGCCGCTGATCGCGC
>DASZRZ010000452.1:0-3422 GCA_035548935.1 Terriglobales bacterium | reverse complement strand
TGTTGCCGGGTGAAGGACCGCGAAAAGGTTTCCAATCGTTGGCACCCGGGAAGGGAAGTTGATGCTGAGCGGAGAAGATATCGAAGAGCTGGTTCGCGCGGCCCGAAAGGGAGAAGACGTGCGAAAGACCAAACTCTCCGTACAGCCTTGCAGCTTCCGGCCTGCCGGACAACCAGCCGGCGAATTGCTCCGTGCGATCACCACTCTTCATGAGGGGGTCGCACGGAGGCTTGCACGCTCTTTAGGCTCCTATCTCAGGGTCAATTTTGAAGTGGCAATGTCTTCGGTCGATCAGATTCCATATGGAGAATTTCTGGAATCGGTCGGCGGGCCCACGTACCTGGCGACGTTACGCTTTGCCCAATTGAATGAGCCTGCCGCAATGCAGATCGATCACTCCGCGGTTTTCCCCATGCTCGATGTCTTGCTCGGAGGCAATGGCAGTTGCGAAGTATTTTCCCGTGAAGTGACTGATATCGAAGAGCACATCATGGAAGGTGTTGCCAGAATCATATCCCATGAACTCGATGCTGCATGGGCGCCGCTTGGCCTGTCGACTGAACTTCAGGCGCGCCTCAACACCGCAAAAATGACGGCGTTGCTCCCGCTGCCGGAGATGGTTTTGCGTGTAAGTCTGGACGTGGCGCTGGCCGATGCGAGCGGCAAGTTGAATATTATTCTCCCTCCATCGGTGTCCAATATCCTGTTGAGAAGAATCAATCCTGAAACATCCCGCACGAAACCCCGGATAGCCCCCCTGCAGGCGGAAAGATTGAAAGAGTCCATGATGGACGCAAAGTTTCCCGCCACCCTCGGAATGTCCGGCATTAAGCTGCCGGTTCAAACCATCCTGGGGCTTGCTCCGGGAACGGTCTGCAACCTGGGGATTCCGGTGCAGGCAAGCTCCCGTCTGATGATTTGCGGACGTGATGCATTTGAAGCAAAGCCCGTGCGCCAGGCGCGGAATCGCGCCGCCCATGTCAGCGCCGCCATTTCGCCGGATGAATTCCGGAGGCGGTCTTAATGTCAAAACCCATGCCAAACCCCATGCCGAATCCGCTGGTGGAGGCCTTCTGTGAGGCGCTCTCGGAGGTCTTGTCTCGCACGGCAGGTTCGGCTTTGACATTCAATGTGCTGGCGCAAGAGCTGTCTCAAGCATCGCATGCGTCGAAATGGTTTGAGCTCAAGATGACGGGTGGCCGGAAGGGTCTCGCTGCGATCGGCCTTTCCGAAGCAGCCATCGCGCTTTTAACCAGGCAGGAACCCGCGGAAGTTGCCTCCGGCTTGCCCGAAGCCGCCGTAGCGGTGCTTCAAAACTTCGTTAAAGAAGTCAGCAGTGCTGCTGCCACCCGCCTTCAAGAAGAGATGGGGCAGACGTCAGTCGAGGTCAAGCTTTCCGATACTCCGTCGTGGCCCGGCTCGGTTATCGCCATAGGAACAACGCAGTCTGGATCGGAAGATATTGTCTTTTTATTTCGCATAAGCCCTGAATTGCAGGTGGGGCAACAAATGGAATCGTCACCTGAGGAGTCTTTAATGGGAGAATCCGCGGCTTCACAGCCTGGTACTGTTTCGGGAGATGTGCAGACCAGCTTACTGCTCGGTGTGGAGCTTAATTTAACGCTGCGCTTTGGCCAGAGCGTCCTGTCGCTGAAAGAAATTCTGGAATTGGGTTCCGGCGCCATCGTGGAGCTCGATCGCCAGGTACAGGAGCCGGCCGATCTCCTTCTGGGAGATAAGGTCATCGCACGCGGCGAGGTTGTTGTTGTCGATGGAAACTACGGCATTCGCATTACGGAAGTCGCTGCCCCGCAAGAAAGAATGACTTCCGCTCAATAGCGTAAGACCACGAGCCCGCACGTATTCCTCTGGTTGTTACTTGCATACGGTAGGCCGCTTGGCGGCTAAGGCCTACAAAGTCCGCGGTTACTAAAGAAAAACCACATCCTGCCGATATTGGAGAATGCCGGCTAACAGCCAGGCTATCGGGCCAGTACGCATAAAAACAACAGACCGGCCCGGTTTTGTGGAGCATAGAATACCGATGCCAGTCGCCAGCGAATCCTCCGTTCCATCGAAAGCGACGTCGTCTCTGTTTCGATTTGTCGCCCGTCAACCCATTCTTACCGCGACCGAGCGGATCTTCGGCTATGAGCTTCTGTTCCGGGATGGAATCTGGAATGAGTTCTCCAGCACAGGCGCCGACAAGGCATCCCACAGCACGCTCGACACCTCGCTATTAATGGGGCTTGAGGTGGTGTGCAACGGCCATGACGCCTTCATCAATTGCACGCGCCAGGTTCTGCTGGAAGAAACCATCCTGCTGCTGCACCCCGACCGCGTTGTGGTGGAGGTTTTGGAAACCATTGCGCCCAGCCGCGAAGTGATCGAGAAGTGCCGCAAGTTAAAGCAGCGCGGTTACCGGATTGCCCTCGACGACTTTGCCTACGACGATCCCCGCGAATGCATGGTGGAACTGGCAGACGTCATCAAAGTCGACGTAAAAGCCACGTCAATTGCCGAAGCCAGCGAAATGGTAAACCGGTATCATCGCCTGCCCTGCAAAATGCTGGCCGAAAAGGTGGAAACTCGGGAAGAGTTCGACGAATTAAAGCAGGCGGGGTACACGCTTTTTCAGGGTTATTTCTTTCAGCGTCCGCAGTTGCTTCAGGTGCGCGACATACCCTCCAACAAGCTGAACTATCTGCTGCTCCTGCGAGCCGTGTCGCATCCGGAAATCGACGATAAGGAAGTAGAGGACATCCTGAAGCGTGAGGCGTCTCTCTGCTACCGCCTGCTGCGCTACTTGAATTCTCCGGTATTTGGCCTCACCTCTGAAATTCACAGCGTAAGGCATGCGCTCTCGATGCTGGGTGAGACGGAAATCCGCCGGTGGATCCGCCTGGTGTCGATTGTCTCCGCGGGCCGGAATAAGTCCACCGAGCTGGTGAATTCCGCTTTGGTCCGTGCCCGATTCTGCGAACTGCTTGCCAAGGGCGTTGCCAACGTAGAGGAGGACCTGTTCCTGCTGGGATTGCTCTCCCTCATGGACGCGATTCTGGAAATCTCAATGTCCACGATTCTGGAGCAGATACCAGTAAGCCAGGAGGCCAAGTCCGCCCTTCAGGGCCAGCCGGGACGATTAAGCCCGATTTTTCAACTGATGGTTGCGCAGGAGAAGGGAGACTGGACGGAAATACGCCAGCTTGCCGCGCAGACAAAAATTCCGGAAGACCAGATTGCCAATGCGCGCTGGGAAGCAATGCAGTGGGCCCGCCAGATCAGCTCCGAGGAATAAGCCGGACCGTTTGGGAGCCCATGGTGCCCTAGTTCAAGGCGATTTTCTGCTCCGGCTTGGTGGCTATTCTGTTGAGCAACTGGTAAATCGTATTTCGTCCCACGCCGAGAATCTGCGCTGCCTT
>DASZRZ010000451.1:0-2682 GCA_035548935.1 Terriglobales bacterium | reverse complement strand
GTCGAAATTGAACCTGCCGAAGATCGCATAGTCCACGTCCATCTGTTCGGCGATGCGGAATAGCGTGGCTCGCGAAAGAGTCAGTCCAGTGGGAACGCCAACCCGGTCGAAGGCATAGACCCGGTCGGGACGCGAAACCGTATAGAGCCATGGCTTTGCCATGCGCTCACTTAAGACTTCGGGGAAAGATTCCCCGATCCACTGAAGACCGGGCGCTTTGGATGCATTTTCAAAAGGAAGGACAACCGCGGTAATGGCGGAAGAGGCTGCACGATTCTGCGCTCCGCACATCAGCGCTGAAGCCAGAGCAAGGCAAAGCGCGCAGTTTCGAATCAGGGTTTTCAAGCCCCCCGATTATAGCTTTTCTCCCGGATTCCTTTGCTGCCGCAGCCAGTTCGGGCCAGCTCTCGCGCTGCCTGACACGCCTGGGTGGAAAGACCCCCTGCGATACAGCCATCGGAGAATTCCCATATAAGGACGCGGCTAGCCGGTTCTCTAATGAGTTTCCCTTATTGCGCCGGGGGAAACTCCGTTCTATTGTTCGCCCCCGGACGGTAATGGAATTTATGGGTTAGCAGAACCGTCCAGAGGGGTTCCGATGAAAAATTCCGGCTTGATTGCCTGTCTTTTACTGATCGCTGCCACTTCATCTTTTGCGACGGGTGTTTCGGTTGTCTCGCCCGTGAACGGAGTTGCGTTTGGGTCCCCCGTTCACTTTGTTGCCTCGGCTTCCGGAAGCCAGTTCAAGATCGCCTCGATGATCATCTATGTCGACAACCAGATTGCATACACCACCTTCTCCGGCAGCCTGGATACGTTCGTCTCCATGGGGCCGGGCGCGCACAATATCATCGTCAAATCCTGGGAAGACGTGATCGGCACGGTGTATCAACAGACGATGAGCATCAATGTCGTCTCCGGCGGCGCGGTTGTGGTGAATTCGCCGGTGAGCGGTACGAACGTGAGTTCTCCCATACACCTGGCCGCGTCCTCCGCTGCCTCCGCGGGCCGGAGAATCGCCGCCATGATCGCCTACGTGGACAACGTCAACGTTTCTACGGCGTTCAGCAGCGCCCTTGATACTTTTTTGACCATTGGCCCGGGCCAGCACAGCATCACCGTTAAGGCCTGGGAGGATGGAACCGGCGCCATCTTCCAACAAAACATCAGTGTGAACGTGGGAGGCCCGCAGATTCCACAGTCCAGGCATGTCGTCGTCATCAGTGAAGAGAATCACAGTTATGAGGACGTTATGGCCCAGGCTCCCTATCTCAAATCACTCGCCGACTCCTACGCCTCTGCCACGCAGTTCTACTCCGACCGCCACTCCTCTCTTCCGGCGCTGTTTGCGTACGTGGGCGAGGTGGTCACGACCAATAACGAATCCACTAGTTGCTATGACGGGGACAACATTACGCGGCGGATGAAACAGTCGGGCCTGCGCTGGAGAATGTACCAGGACGGCCTGCCATTTCCGGGATACATGGCGCTCACCAGTCCACAGGGCTACCTGCGGCGGCACAATCCGTTGCTTTACTATTCGGAAAGTTGTGGCGGTGATTCCTCGCCTGTGAATGTTCCCTTCGACTACATCTGGCCCGATCTGGCAGCCGGTAATCTGCCCGCTCTCAGCTACATCACTCCCAACACATGGAATGATATGCACGATGGGAGCATCCAGGCAGGAGACAACTGGCTGGCTTATGCGGTACCGCCCATCCTGCGGCGGCCCGAGTTCCAGCCCGGCGGTGATGGACTGCTCATCATTTTCTTCGATGAAGGAAACCTGGGCACCGACAACCGCTGTTCGTCAACCGTGGCGAGTGGATGTGGAGGGCGTGTGGTAACCGTATTTGCGGGTCCGCGCGTAAAGAAGCAGTTCCAGTCTTCCATTACATACCGTCCGGATAACTTTCTGGCCACTCTCTGCTCGGTGTTGAGCACATCCTGCCCCACCAGTTCCAGTCCGATGGCGGACATGTTTTCCGCGCCCTAGGTGCTGTGGAACTCTCCATCCCAAACAGGTTGAGCTCCGCTTTGGCGGAGCTCAACCTGTTTCCCCCGACTCAGTCTGTTGCGGTGCTATTCAACGGCGATGGTTGCCGTTGTCGACTGCTGAGTCATGCCTGCGGTGGCCACAACCGTGATGTCATACGTTCCGACCACGGCCGCCTGCATGCTCGCCGCAATATTGCCGTTGTTGATGCTGACCGGCGGAGCCTGCGCCGCGCCGCCGCAGCCTGCAAGCGAAGCCAGCACGACCAGGATCGCCAGACTTGTGAACAGCAGCTTGCGCCTTCTGCTGGCATCCGTGAATACGACTCCTACCAGTCCCAGTCCTGGCAGGCTGAAAGCCAGCAGCGCTCCCGAGCCACCCTGTCCGTTCGAACTCTGCTGTACGGGATTCGCCGTAATCGTCAGCGTCGTCGAAACGAGAGAGCCGTCTGCCTTGACCTGTGCTTTGGCGGTCGCGCAGCTTACGCCAGCGGGCAGGTTGGAGCAGCTTAACGTGACCTCTCCGGAGAAAGCGGAGATTCCCGACATGTCGACTTTGATCGATGCCGATTTTCCCCGGGCCAATCTCGTAGTTCCCCGGGAGACAGTGAGTGCAAAGCTACCTGCCGGTGTCACTATGACGGAGACGGGCGGAACCGTTGGAGCAATCGGAGTGACGATTGGCGT
>DASZRZ010000450.1:0-4913 GCA_035548935.1 Terriglobales bacterium | reverse complement strand
CGCGGAGCACGAGATGAAAACTCCGCCGGGAACTCCGCGTTCACGATCTTTCACCCGTTTAACAATCCGGGTCGGTTTTCCGCAGGTGGGACAATTGGTGCTCTTGGACGTGTCCATGACCTTTTTGCGGTCCGCCGTTTTCGCGATCTTTGCCATGTATTGGTCTCCTGCCAGGGGCGGCCGCCATGCATCAACGGGCAGCCACTAAAATTTGCCAGATTTTGGGAGCGAGCGGCGCATCGGCGTCGCGGGAAGGAAAATACACCCGAACAAGTCGCTATCTCTACTCTCCGGACTAATTCTACACTATGGGATTCCGGGGAGGGCTTGGGCTGGAATCGTCTTTACAATCACCGATCAAAAGCCGCCGGTCTTAAACCGCCAAGCTTAAAGACGCCAAGCTCGGCCAAGCGCATCTTAAATCTTAAAGGCTACATCATTAACGGCTAATCATTAACGGCTATCAATAACGCACGACACAGGAGCAGTGGCGGATCACCGGGGCACGAATGGTAATGCACCAATGGCAACTGTCCCCGCTTGACGTTGCCGCCGATGGAAGCGCATGATGCCCGGTGCTCATCGCGAACCAGGTGGCATTTGCAGCACCGCCCGATTCGGACCTTACAGGTCGATGATTTTCTGGTTGCTGATTTACTGACTGATGGACCATGCGCGATTTTTAAGCGCGCTTTTAATCTGATGTGTAATTCCGATGAGTGATTCCAAGGAGGCAAGAGTGGCCACACCCGCAAAGTCAGAAGCAAAGGCGAAGCAGTTCGGAACCAACATCGAGTCCGATCTGGCGTTGGAATTGTTACGAGTGGTGGAAAAGGCGGCCATTGCCTCCGCCAAGACGATGGGACAGGGCGAGCGCAAACTCTCCGATCATGTCGCCACCGAGTCGATGCGGGAGACCATGGATACGGTTCCAATGCACGGCACCATTGTGATTGGGGAAGGCGAACGCGATGAGGCACCCATGCTCTACATCGGCGAAAAGGTGGGAGCGGACTTCCCCGACGGCATGCCAGTGCCGGACGTTGACATCGCCGTGGATCCCCTGGAGGGCACCAATCTCTGCGCCACAGGTTCGCCGGGAGCAATCACGGTGCTGGCGGCCTCGGAACGCGGCGGCCTGCTGCATGCTCCCGACTGCTACATGGAGAAGATTGTGGTGGGTCCTTCGTGCAGGAATGCGGTGGATCTCGACGCTCCGGTTGCCGACAACTTAAAAAGTATTGCGAAGCGCTTGAACCGGCACGTGGAAGAGCTGGTGGTCATCGTGCTGGACCGTCCGCGGCACGAAAAGCTTATTCAGGACATTCGCGATGCAGGGGCGCGCATCCGGCTGATCACCGATGGCGACCTCTCCGCTGGCATAGCGGCGGCTGTGGTCGGAACCGGAGTCCATGCAGTCATGGGTTCGGGCGGCGCGCCGGAGGGCGTGATTACCGCCGCGGCGATCCGCTGCCTGAACGGTTACATGCTGGGCCGCCTGGTATTGCATAAGCCCGAGTTGCGCGAGCGGATGCAGGGCATGGGAATCAAAGATCCGGACAAGATTTATACCGCCGAGGAACTGGCCCCCGGCAAGCAGATGATCTTTACCGCCACCGGCGTTACAGATAGCCCACTGTTGCGCGGTGTACGCTTCTTCGGCGATGGAACCCGCACTTCATCCGTGGTAATGACCCTGAGCAGCCGGAAGGTTCGTTTTCTGGAGAGCATCAACCTGAACGAAGGAGCGGACGTGCAGGTAAGGTTCGGGTACTAGATTCAGAGTTTGAGTACCAGAATCAGAAGACCGGCATTGCAAGTGCAAGCCTCCGGCAGCCCGGAGGCTTTTCCTTTATGCCATCGGCTTTAGTGCAGGAACCTGTCCTTAAACTCGCGGGGCACGGAGACCGCGGTTCGCAGGTGCTCCCGTGCGCCGGCAATCGAGCGTTGCACCTCCTGAATAGAGCGGTCGAAGATGGCGGAAATCTCCTCCTCCGTAAAACCCTGTACCGCGTAGAGCAGAAATGCTTCGCGGTCCTGCGTTTTCGCGCCCAGCAAGGCGGCCTCAACCAGGGCAAGGATTTCCTCGGAAGCCGCGGAGTCCTCGGGCGTGGCTCTCTGTGAGTCCGGAATGCGTTCAACCCGCGGCATTCTGTCTGGGATTCCCGAAGTGGGTGAAGGAGGGACAGATACATCCTGATCTTCCGGGGGACGGGCAAGATCCTCAATGGCGCGAAGGGAGAGGCGGTAGAGCCAGGGCTCAAGCGCCAGACGCTCCGGCCTTCCCGAGTCCTCGCCGAGAGCGTTGGCGATGGCTTCGTCGATCACCTCTTCGGGATTGATGTGTCCGGATGGAAGCTGCCCGAGATTTTCCCGGTAGTGAAGTTCCCGCACAACGAAGCTTCTGAGCCGGGGCAGATTGCCGGTGACATACGAAGCGATGTCCTGACTGGAAACCAGGACGGGATGCACCGCAGCCAGTGTCTCCTCGAAGGGAACCTGCGCCTCGGGGCGCTGGCGGCTGAACTTTCCCCTTCGAATCCAGCGGTATTCGTTGCGAAGCTGGCCCTTATGGCGGCTTACCTGGTCCATCAGCTCGTCAAATACGGCCTTGATGGCGATGGCATGTCCGGGACCGTTTTCGCGGGCTGCCAGGTCTCCCGAGGGAAGCCTGAGATCGAGCGAGACCACAAAGCCCTGGGGAGCGCTGTTTTCCTCGATGACTCCCCGGAGATGAATCAGCTCCGGGCGGAAGACCTGCAAGCGCCTTCCCAGTTTTTCCACGTGAAGGTTGATCTCTTTTTCAATGCTTGGATTTTTGGGAACTTTGTAACTGAAGTGGACATTCATACGAAGCCTCGAAAGAAACCACCCTTGCCGCCCTCAATTGAGCACGGAATTTTACTCCCAACTATGTAGAGGCGGCGCGTGAGCGCAATGTTGCTTGCATCGGTAGTGGAAATTACCGGGACACGAGATATTCACCGATGGGGGGATGGGGTCTAAACTGCAACCGTTACCGAGGTGGCTGTGCGGGTTACGGCGCGATACATGGTGTCGCGCTCGACCGGTACGCGGCCCGCCTGCTGGATGAGCCGCACCAGCTCCTGGCGGCGCAACCCCTGGGGCGTGGTGGCTCCGGCGTCATGGTAAATCTTTTCTTCGATCACCGTGCCGTCGAGATCATCGGCTCCGAAGCGCTGCGCGATCTGGGCAATGCGCGTGCCGAGCATCTGCCAATAGGCCTTGATGTGCGCAAAGTTGTCGAGCACAAGGCGGGCGACGGCGATGTTCTTGATGTCCGTAAAGCCGGTCGTGACCGGAAGATGCTCCAGCGGAGTATTGGCGGGATGAAACGCCAGGGGAATAAAAGTCTGGAAGCCGCCGGTATCGTCCTGCAAGGCGCGCAGGCGGATGAGGTGATCGACGCGGTCTTCGTCATTTTCAATGTGACCGTAGAGCATGGTGGCGTTGGAGCGCAGTCCCACTTCATGCGCGGCTCGTGCTGTTTCGAGCCACTGGCTGCCGTCGATTTTGTGGTCGCAGATGATGTGGCGCACCCGCTCGATGAAAATTTCTGCTCCGCCCCCGGGCATGGAATCCACACCCGCTTCCTTCAACTTGAGCAGCGTATCGCGGATGCTGAGCCTGGCGATTTTGGCGAGGAAGGCGATCTCCACCATGGTGAAGGCCTTCAGGTGCACCTGCGGGAAGCGCTGCTTTAATCCGGAGATAAGATCGAGGAAGTACTGGAACGGCAGGTCGGGATGAAGTCCGCCGACAATGTGGAACTCGGTAACCGCCTCGGAGTAGCCGGAAGCGGCGGTCTCCCATACCTCTTCGAGGGCCATGGTGTAGGAGCCGGCGGCGTCCTTCTTGCGTCCGAAGGCGCAGAGGCGGCAGTAGGCCACGCAGACGTTGGTGGGATTAATGTGCCGGTTGACGTTGAAGTAGGTCTGGTCGCCGTGCAGGCGCTCGCGAACGCGATTGGCGAGCCATCCAATGGCGAGGATGTCGGCAGAGCGGTAAAGCGCCAGCGCATCGTCACCGTCGAGGCGCTGACCCGCCAGAACTTTTTCCGAGATGGGGACCAGCCGGGGATCGTCCGTCTGGAAATCGTGCAGACCGTGGGATTCGGAGGCGAACTGGGAGGCACTGGACATCACTCGCTATGATAACGCAGGCGAGGCGTTACCACTAAGGCATAGGGCAGGGTTCCCCTGCTTTGCGCAAGACAGGTTTAAGCAATCCAGTCTGAAAACATGTAGGCACGGCTCACACCAGCAAGTCCGCCGCCACAAATACCAGGAACACCACCGCGATTACGCCATTCATGGTGAAGAATGCGGCGTTGAGCTTGCCGAGGTCGTCGTGGCGGACCAGCGTGTGCTCGTATCCCAACAGCGCCGCCACAGCGGCGATGCCCGCCATTGCCAGCCATCCCATGTGAAACGCATGGACCAGCGCCACCAGCAGCGCCAGCATGATGAGATGGAAGGCGCGCGCAATCCACAAGGCCTTTCGAATTCCCAGGAAACGAGGAATGGAGTGCAGGCCGGTCTGGCGGTCGAAGTCATAATCCTGGCAGGCATAGAGGACATCAAATCCGGCAACCCAGAAGGTGACGGCGGCGGTCAGCAGCAGGATGCGTACGTCGAGCGATCCCCGGATGGCGATCCACGCGGCGGCGGGAGCGATTCCCAGGGCGAATCCAAGAACAAGATGCGACCAGCGGGTGAAGCGTTTGGTATAGGAATACGAGAGCAGGACCGCCAATGCCAGAGGCGCGAGATAGAGCGCCATCCGGTTCAACTAAGCCGCGGCCAACAAAAACAGCGCACAGGAAACCACCACGACGCTGGTGACAAACTGGCGGGAGAGCGTGCCCGCCGGAAGCGCACGGGTGCGGGTGC
>DASZRZ010000449.1:0-11699 GCA_035548935.1 Terriglobales bacterium | reverse complement strand
CGGCGCGGCGATGGCGGCGACCCTGTACCGGCAGGCGATCTGGAATCCGGCGAGAAGATCGTCATCGCTCAGCAGCTTGATGGTGAAGCACTCCAACTCGAGCAATGCATTACGGCGGATAAAGCTGCCCTGCAACATGCCAAACTGAAAGGGATATTGCACGCTGAGGGAGTCGGCAAAGATCTGCGGCGAGCCGTTGACCGAGAGCCCATATTCCTCAAAAAGGGAGGTGCCTTCTCCCTGGTCCGTAACCACGTGCAGGTCGCCAAAGACCCAGGCGACATCCTGGGGAACACGCGAGACAGCATCCAGAAGCAGCGCATTCCGTTCGGGAAGCCATTCATCGTCGCTATCCAGAAAAGCGACCCATTCGCTTTTCGCTTCCAGAACTCCTCTGCGCCGCGCCCCGGATACGCCCGCATTTTCCTGCCGGACCAGGCGGACCCGATTGCCATAACGTGACGCAACCAGATCGGATGTGCCGTCGGTGGAGCCATCGTCCACGACTACGATTTCATTCACCGGAACGGTTTGCGCCAGAATGCTGTCGATCGCGCGCTCGATGTATGCGCGGCGGTTGTACGTGATGATGACGGCCGAAACTTTCATATAGGCTCCTCGCCTAAAGGCGAATCGTGCGGTTCAACAGGGGCTGCAAGCAGGGGGAAGAAATGGAATGGAAAGTTACCCGGCATGCCGGTAAAGAAAATCTCCAATTCGAATTCGCAGCGTCTGGGGAACATAGGGGAAAATCCTGGTGGCAATTCCTGCGTGCCAGCGGGTGGAGCTGGCAAGCGCCGCACTTCCGGACATGCGCCAATAGGAGATGTTGGATTTGGTTGTGCCCCATCGATCCTTGTACTTGATGAGCCCCGGGTTATCGGCTTCACAGCGTCCGAAGTCGAGCTCCTGGATATTTTCCGTCTTCGCTTCCTGGATTGTTTTCCAGAACAGAAGCGCCAATCCGCCGAGGTTGCTGTAGCGCAGGTCGGAGCCGCCATACTTGTAAACGATGGAGCGGTTATGGGTCAGCGTGAGCATGACCGCCACCAGATTCCCGTTATGCGACGCCACCCGGATTTGAGCGTTGCCCTTCACGCAGTCCAGCACATTGCAAAGCCAGGAAAAAGGCGCCGGCGGCAGGCCGTGGCGATGACGAGTCATGGCAAACACACCATAGAACTTCGCCAGAAGCTGACGGCTTGTGCCCTTTTCATAGGTCAGTCCCTCTCTTTGAGAGCGCTGTATTTTTCTGCGGATGCAGTCATTATGAAAATGCCGGTAAAGTTCATCACAGCTGGGGCGGAGATCCAGTTTGTGGAAGAGATAATTGCTGGACTCCTTAAAGCCCGCAACCTTCTGCATGGGTTCCAGAGGTCTGAGTTCTGCGTAGCTCAGATTCTTGCTCTTGATCTCCTTCTGCAAAAAGCCGGAGATGCTTTGGATCTCCTCGGGCTGCGTAATCAAAGGTTCGCAGTGGTCGGAAAAGGGAAGTGAGACCAGCCGCTGGCCCGTCAGCCAGCTCTTCACGCGGCAGAAAGCCACTCCGTTGGTCAACTCTTTTCCGGGACCGGAGGTTGTGAGTACCACCGGTTCATATCCGTAACTGCGCTGCAAAGCCGAGAGCCAGCCACGGGTGTGGAATATCGAAGAGCGCGGGTCTCTCTCCAGAAGATCGGGCCAACGTGGGTCGCGCAGCGGATCGATTTCGTAAACCTGCATTTCGTCGAACACTCTCCGTGTTGCCATTGTTGCAGGAAACTTCAAATCTCCGATGATGTCCGGAGGCTGAATCGCCATATTTCCAACGCCGGGGTCGTCGCTCACCGGAGTATCCTCAGGTTGTGGCCCATGCCGAGGCCCGCCGCCGTCAGTGCAAGCAATGCAATGAAGAGCGAATACCAGCCCAGTTCAACAAAAGCCACTTCCGGCATTAACTTGCGCAGCCCCGCGATCAGTGGGAAATAGGATAGAACCTGGGAGACAATTAGGGCGTACATAGCTCCTTGAATCCCAAACATAGCGAATGCAATCCATACTCCGCCTACCATTAATATCAGCCGCACCGTGCTGGCTGCCGCCGAATACTTGCTTTCGCCATAGGCAATTGTAATAGCGGTGGCGGGCGCCGAGAATATATCCATTGCGACACGAAGTCCCAGAAGCTGAAGCATCCATCCCGCCATCTCGTATTTCGGCGGTAGAAGTAGGCCAATCAAGGGTTTGGCGCAAACCAGGAACCCGATTCCGGCAAACATCCCGACGGCAAAAAATAAACGCCGTGCCCGCAGGAAGTCACGAAGCGTCTCGGCATGGCCGCTGCGGGCCGTCTTGGAGATCATCGGCAGAAGTATCTGATTCACCAGTTGCCCGACCCCGCCAGCCGGCACGGAAGAAATCATAACCGCCAGCGAAAAGCATCCCAGCTCGGCGGCGGTAACGAACTTTCCCAGAATGAGCCGTTCACCCTGGCTGGAGAGGAAGTAAGCCGCCGTCGATAGCGACATCCATCCGCCGAAGTTCAGAATCTCTTTTGCCGCCGATGAATCCCATTCGAGCCGCGTCTTTTGATTCGACAGGAAATGCGAGCCCGCCGCGTACACTATCGCGCTGGCAATCGTCCTTGCCACCAGCGCCCACGCCGACGGCGAAACCAGTGCCCAGGCGACGCACACTCCAAAAGCCAGCACCTCGGCGCCTACCGTCAGCAGGGTAACGGCGCGAAGCTTAATATGACGCGTCAGGGTCCATACGGACGTTCCCGCCAGACCGCGAACCATCTCGGAGAACCCGATCACCGAAAGCAGCGGGAAAATCTCGGGCTGTTTGTAGAATAACGCCAGAGGATAGGCCGCCACCACCGAGATCAGCCATATGGCCATTCCCCGGGCTACCTGAACCGAAAATGCGGTATTGAGAAATCTGGGCTCGTCTCCCCGCGGATGCTGCACCACGTTGGCCAGTATGCCCAGCTCAGAGAACATGTTCAGCCCGGCAAGAAAAACGCCCACCAACCCTACGACTCCGAATGCCTCGGGACCCAGGAAGAGCCGCGCCAGAATGATCGTCGAAACCGTGCGCAGAAGCTGCGTGGCGGCATACCCGCCCAGGCTCCATGCCCCACCGCGAAGAGCTACCGCCGGACGCCCGGAACTCGACCAGCGGCGAGCCTTCGACCAGAGCGAAGGGGAAAGTACAGGCGGGAGTTCGATAGGAGAGTCTTCAATGACTCTCAGCGTTTTCGAGTCCGCCATCTCCTCTGTTGAGAGATTTTGAATCAAGCGCTCTCCAAAATGGGCTGATATCTTGAGGCTGAATTATGCCCAGAGCCCCTGGCGGATTTATGATTCGTGACGACATTTCTGTATTGTTCGAGAAGCTTCACTCCTGCCGCATCCCACGTGGCGGACGAAGCGCTCGCTATGGCGTTCTGGCGTAATCGACCAAGAAGTTCACGATTTTCGTGCAGCATGGTTATGTGATGGCTCAAGCTCTCTACATCCCCTACTTTGTGAACCAGCGCATTCTCCTCATGCTTGCAAATTTCCGTGCAGGCATCGGACACAATCGGCACAGACCCGCTTCCCAATGCCTCTACGCACACGAGGCCAAATCCTTCCTCTATGCTCGGAAGAATCATGGCATCGCTGTTACGCATCAACTCCGGAATGTCATTGCGATGTCCAAGCACGTGAACGCTTGGATGTGAGAGCATGGGTGCCAGCTTTTCAGCGTAAGCAGGTAGAAAGTCACCGGCGATCAGGAATTTACCATTGTGATGCGCAGGGGATTTCAGCCATGCTTCCAGAGCAAAATGCAGTCCCTTTCTGACGGCACAATACCCGGCAAACAGAATTGTTAGTCCAGATTCAGTACGTGAACTCCGCGAGGCAGGATAATACAATTCGGGGTCGAATCCATATTGATGCCGCACCAGTTTTTCAGGTGAAAGGCCCTCATCCAGGAACGTTTTGACTACAAAATCTGAGGGGCACAAGAGTGCGTCTGCCGCCTCATATTCGAGCCTCTCTCTGGCAAGAGCATCCGCGTCAAAAGAGTGCTCTCCTCCCGGAGGCAAGCTTACTCCGAGGCGCTCACACTCCAATCGCACCACCTCGTACGCATACGCCGTATGTGTGTTTGGCCTCTCCGTCACAGTGGGGATGCCCAGGCGTTTTGCCGTTTTCATTGTTTCAAGACCGCCTAGCGGCCAAACATGAACAATATCAATTTTGCCCCGCAACCTCTCTAGTCGTCGTGCGGTAATCCAGTCATGTAGCATGCAGGCCCGCATAATTCCCAACAGGCGGTATGGTATCCGTAATCTGCCTCGGGCCAGTGTTAGACGAGTTGTAACAGCAGGATGGATTACGGGCTTATGAACCGACCCGGAATAAACCAGAACTTCCGCTCCAGCAAGTGCCAGACCACGAACCTGCTGCCATGCGGTATAGCAAATCCTGCCAGCTCCCAGCTTGTGTGGGAAGCTGTACAGGACTCTTAATGGACGATCTCGATCCGCCAAGTCTTCCTCCCCCTCTTCTTGAATTGGGTTACACAAGCCGTACAGCTACCAACAGGTTTCTCAAAGAGCTGAAATCTTCATCTTGGGAAACCACGGAGACCTCACGAAAAAGGCTTTTCGATACCGCTCAACCTGCTTGAGGGACATTCCCAGGAATGACGCTCCCCAAAATGACATCTGACTTACCTTGGCTGCTTTTAATTGCCGGCGCGCGCTTTTGAGCTCTCTATCCACATAATGCCGCAGCCGCTTGTGTCGATTTCCGTTTTGCACTTTTTTAAGGTGTTCTTCCAGGATGACCACCAATGGGTTGGCCCATTTCAGATCATTGTTCTTGGAGTCCTGATAAAGGCTGCCTGCCCGTGTCTCGCGCCAGATCACCAGTGGATCCTTGATGAATGCCCAGGGCCCCTCAAGAGAGAGTCGGAGCGCCAGCTCGTGATCTTCGAGCAGCCACAGTTTTTCGTCGAAGCCGCCAATCTTTTCCAATACCTCACGCCGGATGGCAATGCCCTGATTGAAGAGCAGGAAGCGGGTCGCCAGTACTTCGTCGGCATTCATCCATATTCCCTCGTCAAGCCGGGGACTTAATGCCGCAATCTCGAATGAATTGAGCTCTTTTTCCGTCCAGCGCATTGTGATGTTGCTTACGCAGCAGGGCACCGATTTTCCGGCCCGCTCCATCAGGGCAACCTGCCGTTCGATCTTGTTCGGGAGCCAAAGATCGTCAGAGTCGAGGAAGGCGACAATTTCGCCCTTAGAAGCGGAGATGCCACGATTCCGCGCTACCGCCGGTCCTGCATTGCTCTGCGAGATCACGCGAACCCTGTCTCCGTAGGCTTGCAGGCGGACGAGTGTGTCGTCGGTGGAGCCGTCATCCACCACGATGACTTCCATGTTCCTGTAGCTCTGCTGGAGCACACTTTCGACCGCCTCGCAGACGAGGTTTGCCCGGTTGTAAGTGGGGATTACTGCGCTCACCAGAGGAAAGTTATTCATGAAAAAGATTTAAAGGCCAGCAGGAGAATACGTCACAACGGCCAGTAACCAAACCATCGAAAGTACCTAGGCTTTGGAAATTTGTATTGACTTGACGACCCGGGCCGGAGACCCGACGGCAATGCAGTAGTCGGGAATATCCGAGTTCACCACGGAGTTCGCTCCCACTACCGCGCCCGCCCCGACCGTTACTCCAGGGCAAATCACCACGTTCTGACCCAGCCAGGCCCCCCGGCGGATCAGCACGGGTTTTACCTTATCCACGCCCTGCTCCAGTATTGGGCAGCTGGTATCGGTGTATTTATGTATATGGTCTGAGATGTATACATTACGCGCCAGCAGGACGTTTTCTTCCAGGCATACGCTTTGAACGGCGGAAATGACGCAATCTCCAACGATACTGGTGCCACTTCCAATGGTGATCTTCACCCCCGGGGGGGCTTTCTCTTCCGATGCTTGCAGCCATGAGCCAGGCCCAATAAATACGCGGTCCCCAAGGGCAATCCGGCTCTCTCCGGAAACCCGCAAGGGAGGCATCAATACGGTCTTTTTCCCGAATTGCGCGAAGGCCCCTGAAATCAGCAAGGAAAAGTACTTAGAATTCAGCCGGATACAAGTACGATAGCCTAGTAGAAACCAGCGCCCGAGGCGTTTCATGGGTGTCCCATGTAGTAAACTAGGGGCTCAGTTGAAATCCCGATAAACGGCATTTGGGAGCCATTTTGGGCGGCATTTTGGCCGCCGGAGGGCTTGAGCCTCAAGGCGCCAGGGGCTGTGGATTTTAGCTTCGCGGACCAAAGGGTCCAGTCACAGGTTGCCACTCGTCTGCTGGGATATGTCCTTCCGTACGTTGAGTTGGGACCGGCCAGCCTACATAATGACGAAAATCTGAGGAATGGGATTTCTAAATGAAAAAAACTGTTTTCACGCTCGCCCTCTTGATCGGTGGTTTGTCCCTGAATATGCAGGCCGCGACATGGTATTTGTCGGCTGCAGGAAGCGATAGCAACGGGTGCACGGCGATCTCGCCCTGCAAAACCATCAATACGGCTTATCAGAAGGCTGCCGCTGGTGACGTTATTCAGATGGCGGGTGGAAGCTACGGAGACCAGAGCCTCACAAGCAAGTCTCCCGCATCCACGATCTTTGTCGAACCTGCTGCTGGAGCTACGGTTTCCCTTACCGGCCTGGATGTGAATGGAGCCACGCGAATCGAACTTCGCAAGGGATCGGGAGCATCTTTCAGCACCGGTGAATTTACGGTGCAGATGAACTCCAGATATATAACGTTGCGCGATGTGGATATTAAGGGCTACCTCGGCTACCTCGGAGGTTCCGATATTTCCGTGATCGGCGGTTCGGTGGGACCACTGGTGGATAATCACCCGCAGATCGCCCCCGTCAATGGATGGCAGGGACAAGGCGTCAACTTTATCTTCGATGGAGTGCGCTTCCATGATATGAGCCGCACCAACACCAGTGTTCACACGGAATGCCTTCAGGTTGCCGGCACCACCAATATGGTCATCCGCAACTCGAAGTTTCAAAATTGTGCAGTCTTCGATTTGTCCTTCACCGAGTACAACAGCTCCGGAAAAGTTACCAATCTTCTGCTGGAGAATAACTGGTTTGATACGGCAACCAGTGATGGATATTTCGCCGTAAACCTGTCTCAATTCAGTGGAGGTGTTTCCCGGTTCAACTCTTCGGAGCAGGGTTGGGTTATACAGGGGACGAATCCTTCGCCGATGACATTTATTGGTAACAATATCGTCAGCGGTGTTCTGAGCGGAAACACTGGTGGCTGCGCGACCTCCGAAGTTGTCTATTCCTATAACGTCACGCAGGGGCAGAAGTGCGGCTCGACCGACATCAATGCCGCTCCCGGATTCGTTAACCCTGGGGCTTTTGATTTGCATCTGGCTTCCGGATCGGCCGCGATTGACTTTGTTCCTCTTACCGTGGCGGCTCCGTCCGCGGATATCGAGGGTTTGAGCCGGCCATTTGGCCTCAAGCTTGACGCCGGAGCTTCCGAGTTTGGAGCCGGCGGCGGAACCAGCAGCAAGCCAAATCCTCCCACCGGTCTTCAAGTCGTAGTTCGTTAATACACCCAACATAATTGCGGAGGTGCCTATTGGGCGCCTCCGCAATTGGGTTTTTCTATCAGAGTTCCGCGCGGCTGAACCTTGCTTCCATCCACCAGCGAATCCACCAGTTGCAGGTAGGTCCCTTTATTCGCATTCCAGTTGTAGGCCTTCACGAATTGCAAGGCATTTTTGGACATGCTCTGGCGCCGCTGGGGATCATTGATCAGCGTCAGCATGGACCGCGCTAGGTCTTCGGGATCGCCGCCATTGAAAAACTGCACCACGGAATCATTGAAGTAGTATTGATCGATTTTCGTATTAGATACGGTCACTGGAATTCCCACCGACATAAACTCCAATATCTTGGTGCTGAAAGCTTCGTTTCCAAACGAGTCGCTCTTCTTGGGCACGACCGCCAGGTCCGCATTCGCCATTACCTTGGCAATCTCGCGGATCGGAAGCATCGGTTTGAACAGTACCCGGTCCTGAAGATTTAACTCACCCACGAGCTGGACTAATGAGTCCTGCGTGCGGCCCTCTCCGTGAATATGAAAGACAGCATGGGGAGCCTTGTCCTTGATAAGCGCGAATGCGCGGATTGCAATATCCAGTCCCTGGTGCTGGTTCAGGGTGCCGGGATAAAGCATGATGAACTCGCCGGTTTTGCGATCGCGGGGCAAGGGCCGGAAGATTGCTTCGTCGGGATAATTGAGCAGCACGGTGCATTTTTGGCCACTGAGGCAGCGCTTCACCAGACGATCCTGCCAGATATGGTTGGCGATGATCACATGGTCAGCGAAGGCCGTGGAGATTTTCTCCAGGAAAAGCATCGTCTTGAAGCCCATCGAATCACGGCTTACTCCGAACTTGCTCTCATAAAGCTCCGGCAGAATGTCGTGAATATCGAGAATTATCTTGGCGCCCATCAGTTTGGGCAGCAGTCCGGTGAAGACGACAAAGTCGGGAATGGAGTGAATATGAAGCAGGTCATAGCGTTTACGGAGATGCCGCGCGCTGACCATGAGCCATGCTTTCAGAATGAATTGCGAAACGCCCTTGAGGAATGACGTTTTCTTCTTTTCATTGAAGCTGCGGCTCTGAATGCGGAAAACGCGTACGCCCGCGATGACTTCTTCCCTGGGTTTGCCCGCTTTTCTCAAGGCAATGACTTCCACTTCTTCGCCACGGGCCGCTAGCGACTCGGCATACCGCATGACGCGGTGATCCGACTCGTACAGCGAATACGTGACCATGCAGACTCTCATTCAATACCCCTTTGACTGACAATACTTCAGGCGAGCGTAGGAATCAGTTCTTCGCTGGGATTGCGAACCACGCCGTGGAAGAAGGCCCGGTCCCACAGGTCAAAGTTCCAGAGTGGGAACAGCAGCCTCTCGTGATTCTCCCGTCCGCTCACGTGCTCACGAAGTAGCTTCTCTACCACCTTACGGTCGAAAAAGCCGTGGTCCGACGCGCCGGAGTCACACAGAACCTCGGTAATCGACTGCCGCAGGTCGGTGGCCATCCACTTGGAGATCGGGGTGGGGAAGCCCGCCTTCTTGCGGTAGATAATTTCTTTCGGCAGGAGCCGTTCCATGCTCTTTTTGAAGATGTACTTTCCGGTCATGCCCCTCACTTTGAGGGACGTGGGAAGGTTGAACATTACGTTGGCGAAACGGTGGTCGAGGAAGGGAACCCGCGCCTCGATTGACGTGGCCATTCCCATCTTGTCCTTTTTCATAAGGAGATCGTCGGGAAGCCATACCTTAAGATCCAGCCACATGAGCTTGTCGAGGCTTTGCAGCGGCTGAACCGAGGGGAAGTAACGCTCAAAGGCGTCGGAAAATGTATCCTTGAGCATGCCCGCATTTTGATTCAGAATCTGCGACTTCAGCTCGGGCGAGAAGACGGTATGCCAGCCCTGATAACGGTCCCACCAGTCGCCCATGGCCATTGAACGGTGGCCTTTTCGCAGGACGCCCATGCGGGGAAGCGCGTTCATCACGCCCCCAATCGCGCTGTGAAGCGGCCCGGGAAGCATTCCGTAATACCGGGCCATAATCTCGCCGCGATGCCGGTTGTATCCGGCGAAGAGTTCGTCGGAGCCTTCCCCACTGAGCAATACCGTGATGCCGCATTCCTTTGCGAGCTTGCAGGTGTAGTACAACGGCACCGAGGCGGGCTCGCCGATCGGCTCATCCTGATGCCAGATGGCCTTGGGAAGGAAGTCATGGAACATCTTCGACGTGACCACCACTTCGTGGTAGTCGCTGTCGAAGTGCTTGGCTGCGAGCCTTGCATAGGCAAATTCGGAAAAGCCGTCGTCGCCGGCGGCGCTATACCCGACGCTGAAAGAAGGAATCCGGGTGTTGGTGAGCCGCGACATGATTCCCAGCATTGAGGAAGAATCGAGCCCGCCACTCAGGAGCGTTCCAACGGGAACGTCGCTCTGCAGGCGCAGGCGGACGGATTCGGTTAACTCCGAGTACACCAGCTCGGCAGCCTCGGCTTCCGACATCTGCATGGGCTCATGCTTTTCAAGTTCCCAATACTTCTCAATCCGGTACTTACCTTTTTCCGCGATCAGAACATGACCGGGCAACAACTTGTAAATGTCCTTGAACATGGTGCGGGGCGCCGGGACATAGTGCAGCGAGAGGAAATTGCTGAGCGCCTGCTCATCAACCGAGCGCGGAACCTCGCGATCTTCCAGGATCGCCTTGATCTCGGAGGCAAAGTTGAGGAAGCGTCCATTTTCATAGTAATAAAGCGGCTTGATTCCGAACTGGTCGCGGGCGAGGACCAGCCGTTGCCGTTTCTCATCCCAGATGGCAAAGGCGAACATGCCGCTGAACTGCCGGACAAAGTTGTCCGGATCTTCCTCATAAGCATGAACAATAACTTCGGTATCGCAGTGCGACCGGAATACGTGTCCCTTGCTCTCCAGATTGGCGCGTAGCTCGAGGTAGTTGTAGATTTCACCGTTGAAGACCACCCAGACCGTGCCATCCTCGTTGCACATCGGCTGGTGGCCCGCGGAGGAAAGATCGAGAATGCTCAATCTGCGATGACCCAGGCCAACATTCCTTTTGGTGTAAAACCCGGAGTCGTCGGGACCGCGATAGGGCATGCTGTTGGTCATTGCCTTAACGACGGCTTCGTTCACCACGTTATCGCTGCTGAAGTAGTATTTGCCCGCAAGACCGCACATCGTTAGACCTCGCTTTTGAGCATGAAAAGTTTCCGGATCTGATTCCTTCGCAGGAAATGGACGAACTCCGCATCGGGGATACGCTCAGCACGTCTGGCTACGGAGCCGAAGTAGCCAACCAACATCCCGACGCCGTCGGCAATCAAATCTGGCCGGCGCAGAACGCGGTAGAAGGCGCGAAATACCATGAAGGCCGGATGGTATCCCATGAAATACGATCCCTTGCCCCGTTCAATTCCCGAGGCAAGCAGCCCCGATGCCATGCCTTCGGGACGATGATGCTCAAATATCAGATCATTGATTGGCCTGGCTTCCCAGCCCTTCATGCGCGCTTTTATCTCGTCGATCCCATCCCATCCCATACTGGGAACGAGGCCGCCAATGTTCTCGAAGCACTTGCGCCGGTAGACCTTGGTGGCCCCCAGGGTGTGGCCCTCTGCCGTCTTCTCCTGCACCATGCTGCCGTCGGGCTGCCGGAGGAAGCTAAGACCGCTGGTGAGTCCCAGATGCGGATGCTGCTCAAACTCGCGGAAGACGTGTTCGAAGAAGTTTTCTTCGAAAGAAATATCGCAGTCCAGCTTTACGATGAAGTCGTATTCCGCCGACCGTACGCTGCGCAGGCCGTGGTAAACAAGATCGACCACATGTCCACCATAGTGCTCGGGAAGACGCTCGCCCAGCCCCGCGGTGTTAACCAGTCGTATCCATGGATATCGTTCGGCATAACGGGTTACTATCTCCGCCGAGTGGTCGGTGGACCCGTCGTTGACGATGATCCATTCCATGGGCACAACGGTTTGCCGGGCCATGGATGCCAGGGTGTTTTCGACGTACTTCTCCTCATTCTTCATGGGAGAGATGACGACATATTTAGTTT
>DASZRZ010000448.1:0-2553 GCA_035548935.1 Terriglobales bacterium | reverse complement strand
CGGCGAGGCTGCACTCTCCATGCGAAAGGGCAGGCGGGAAATACGCAGGCGGCTTTGCCGGGCGCCGTTCAGCAGCAGGGTAATCGCATTGACCTTGCCGCTGCTGAGAAGTCCGTACTGTTCCTCAAGCTGGCCGCGCCGGGACCTTGTTTGCAGTTGAGCGATGAGGCGATCCAATGGCTGTCCGGATATTTCGTCCGCCGCCATCCCCAGAACTTCGGCAGTTGCGCCATCCACAGCCACGGCACGACACCCTGCATCCACCAACAGATAACCCTCCGGTGAAGCTGGCGGAGTGTCCGCCCCTCGTGTCCCCTGGCTTGTCGCTTGGGCACTGGTGGCGCGCGCGGCTTCATCCTGCCGCCTTCTGGTCCATTGGTCCTGTTTCTCGTTACGGGCTTTGAGTTCCTCGACCATGCCATTGAACTCTTGCAGGTACCGGGAAAAGGGAGCGGAAGCTGTCGCGAGGAGACGCGGGTACCCGCCCGATCGAACCTGGGTAATTCCTTTGGAAATTTGCTCAAAGACGGCAGTGCTCATTAAGTAGACAGATGCGGCTGCAAAAAGCACCACCAGCAGGTAGCTGGCCGCCGAAGTGATCAGAAGAGAGGTTAAATCCGTACCGGCAGGGTAGCGCGAAGCCAGAATTCGAAAGCAAAGCCAGCTTATCAGCAGACTGGGAACTACGGCACCCGCGAGCAGAACACCTAACGGTCGGACTGAACGAGCCCTGCTCATGACGGAGTAATGATTTTGCCATTAGACTTGCGGCAACTATGGTTAGGGTTAGGTTTCAAAGGTAGGTGTCCAATTGTGTATCCCCGAATTGCTTGAAAGCCGTATGCTTTGAAAAAGAGCCCACCATGCCACGCAGGCACGGTATTTACCGCACGGCTTCGGAGCAAGGAAAGATTCGGATTTCAGGATGCCCTTGAAAATAACTGACCATAATCATTGCGAGTGAGTTTGGAAGAATGGATGTTGCCCGTATTTTGATTTTCGCTGCTCTTGCCATCGCCGTTTTAACTTTCATCGTCACCGAGATACGCTTCCGGTGGAAGGTTTGGCCATTCCGGACAATACAGAGCCAAATCCGTTCCATGGTCCGGGCGGGGACTGCGAAGGTAGGCCGTGAGCAGGACGATCTGCTTATCGAGGGCAATTTCAGCGGAATTCCTGCATCCATCCGGCTGTCGCGTTCCGATACCAAGCCCGGATTGAATATCTCCGCGCCGTTCCCTGCCTCGCTGTCGGTCTCCTGTGTGCCCCGGGACAGCGAGGGCCTGCCCCTCGCCAGCTCGGTGCGCACAGGCGACTCCTACCTCGACTCACAGTTCAAGATCACAACCGATCAGCCCATGGTTGCGCGGCTGCTGCTGGTCACCTCCGGCGGTGTTCCACACCTGCGAAAGCTATGCTGCTCGTCGAGCAGTTTTATCGTGATCTCGAACCGCTCCATGGAAACGCGTGAGCTGCTGATTCCCTCTCAGAATGTGGCCCATCACATCCTGGACCACCTGTCGGATATCGCGCACTTTGTCCGCGTGGCCCGCCGGCTTCCGGGCGCGGGCGATAATGCCCCAATCCCTTACAAGCGGCGTAGGTGGCTGACGCTGGCTCCTTATGGGCTCTCGGTCATGCTGCTTCTGGTGGCCCTGTTGAGCTTTGTCCGTCATCGGCAGGCGGCTTCCAAAGCTGCAAACGCGCCACGAACAGAAACCGCAACTTTGCCGGCGGATATCAGTAAGATCGACGGAATTCAAAACTGGCAATTGCTGCAAACCGGGGATTTTGATTCGCACGCGAACGATTGGCTACAGCAGCAGGGGATCGCACCGAAAACACACTTTGCCGCAGCCGATTCAGGGAACGAGCTCAAACAGAGCATCTATCTTTTGAAGCAGGCTTCAACCAATATGAGAAGGATCTTAATTTTGTTGAGCGGCGAGGTTCGTTACGACACGACCATGCAGAGCCTGGCTGCTGCCGCACGCGTCCCACGGACGGCCCTGCGACGGATTACGTGGAGTGGACGGGACCCATCGAAGCCCCCGACGGGAGACGGCATCCTGGTCATCCGCTCCTATCAGGATCCCGCCAGCGGGATCGTGTTATTCCCCTCTGGGAATCAAATCGAACTTGGGACCCCAAGGGATTTCCATGCTATTGATTTGCAATAGCTTAGGCTGAAAATTCAAAAAAGATCAGGGTCCCTTTTCTGGTACTTTCGTCACCGGACAGCTACCTCTGATATATGGATTTGCCCTTAACTCTGCACTATATTCGACACCAGATTACGCACGAGTATGTGCGGAAGTTACCTTTGAATATCAAAAGCAATCTCGAATCAGGGATGAACCGCCCCGCACTCCGTCTTGCACAGGCAAAGACGCGGACGGCCGTTGCCCGCAAGGCCTTGACCAGCAATGGGTTCACAATGATCGAGCTGGTTGTGGTTCTGGCCGTCGGAATGGTTTTAACGGCGATGGCGGTTCCGGTCGTGCAATCGACCTTGTTGAATCTCCGGCTGCAGAGCGCGGCTGGTTCTGTTTC
>DASZRZ010000447.1:0-2805 GCA_035548935.1 Terriglobales bacterium | reverse complement strand
GCCAGACGCTCGCCGCGCCGGGCATCTTCTGCGAAAAGCTGCCGCAGATGCAGCCGGGAGGCCTTCTTTGAATGCGCCTCGAGGGCAGTCCACGCCGTACGTTTCTTCGCCGCCTGCCGGGTGGAGGTTTTCGCTGGTCGTCCCATCATCCGCTCCTTGGGTTCCTGCCCTGAAAGATCCGTCGCTGCAGGCACTCCCGCGAGGGCAGCGCCGCTTCAAGGGTCATCCTCGTGATGCTGACTTGTGATCCTAATTTATCTCAGGAAGGGGACATAAGCGGAAGGCCGCAGATGGAATTCCGGAAGCATGCTCCATCTGCGGCCAAAAGTGCGGGATACGGCTTTACCAAAACCTGAAAGACAGGAACTTACCCGGCTTCAGCATTGCTCGTCGAGGCCCGGCTTATGCAAAGGATAAATCGCAACCTTGATCACACCATCCCGCCGGTTGCGGAACAGCTCATAAGCCTCCGTAATCGACTCCAATGGATAACGGTGGGTCAGCAGGGGTGTGAGGTCGATCTTGTGATGAAGCACCATCTCCATCAGGCGCCGCATGCGCTCCTTGCCTCCTGGGCAGAGGGTGGTGACAATTTTGTAGTCGCCGATTCCGGCCCCAAACGCATCGAGGGGGATGGAAAGCTTTCCGGAGTACACGCCAAGACTGGAGAGCGTACCGCCGGGACGCAGTGATCTAAGCGCCTGCTCAAAGGTGCTCTGCAGTCCGAGTGCTTCAATGGCCACGTCAACACCCCGCCCGTTCGTCAGCCTGTTGATCTCGCCTAAAACGTCATCCCTGGAGGGATCGAGCACAACGTCGGCGCCGAGATTGCGCGCCAGCTGCATGCGGACGGGATCCTGCTCCACTCCAATCACCAGACTGGCTCCCCGCAACTTTGCTCCGGCAGTGGCACAGAGCCCGATGGGACCCTGAGCAAAGACCGCCACGGAATCGCCGAGCTTCACCTCACCGGTTTCCGAAGCGGAAAATCCCGTGGAAGCGACGTCCGCGAGCAGAATCACCTGCTCGTCGGTGAGTCCGGCGGGTATTTTCGCCAGATTCGCCTGGGCAAAGGGCACCAGCAGGAACTCAGCCTGCGCGCCATTGATGTGGTTACCGAACCGCCAGCCCCCCAGCGGCTGGCCGCCACATTGAGCGGCGGTTCCACCCATGCAGAACTCGCATTGGCCGCATGGCGTTATGGCTCCCAACAGCACCCGGTCGCCAACTTTGTAGCCGGAGACCCCCGGCCCCAGCTCCGCAATAGTCCCCACAGCTTCGTGCCCTATGATCAGCCCCGGTTGAACGGGATACTCGCCCTTGAGAATGTGCACATCGGTGCCGCAGATAGTCGTGAGGGTTACGCGCAGCAGCGCCTCACCATATCCGGGAGTGGGAACAGGAACATTGTCGAGTTCGATTTGCTCGGGTCCACGAAAAACCAGGGCCCGCATCGTGGTCCGTTTTGTCCCTGCCAGCGCTGGCTTTTCAAGAAGCGTCGTAGACATAAGGAACCTCTCAATTACCAGAACCTTGCTGGTTCTGGCTCCATTGCGATGTTGAAGAAAAGCGGTGCTCTCTTCCGGCTTCAGCAACCTGTCGCGGCCCTGCTCTTATTCAAGGCGATCAAGAGTCGTCTTAAGCCACTGCCGGAAGATACCGACTGTTTCCTGCTCCCCGGCAGACCGGTACAAAGAGTTCAGCGTCTGGCCTTCACTATCGAGCGGGATGTAGCGGCAGGGCGCAGACTTATCCCGATGATCAGCCGGAACCAGCGCCATGAGATGACACTCATCACAAGGCACCTTTCCCGCCGGTTGACCGAACCGCAAGCACACAGGAGAGTCCTCCAACATCATTGGCGGGCGCCATTGTGCGCGCAGAGAATGTTCGTAGCCTCCCAACTCGACATAGTCCAGTTCTTCCTTGTGAAGTTCGATCAGTCTATGATTCCCCATACCGCCTCCCATAGAGTCATGCAGCAAGGCTTTCCAGCGCCTCAATATTTCGCACTACCAGCGTTGAACCCTTCAGGTCGAGAATTCCATTGCGTTTGAATTCACTGAAGGTCCGGGTCACTGTTTCGCGGGTGATTCCGATCATGGACGCAATTTCCTCATGCGTGAACCCTGATTTGATCCTTATCTCCAGCGCCGCGCGCTTGGCGGAAGCAGGCGGACACCATGACAACAGCAGGCTGGCAAGACGTCCCGCCGATGAGGAGGTAAGCGCCAGAGAGCGAATCTCCCGGCAGGCGCTGGCATACTCCCGGCTCAATGCCTTCGCCACTTGCATACTGAGTTCCACGTGCTGTTGCATTAACCGCAGAAAATCTTTTTGACTCACAAAGCGGGTCTGGCAAGGGGTAATGGTTTCCGCATTGGCCAGGCAAGGCGTATTGGAGACCACGGCGCTCAGGCCCAGGAACTCCCCGGGTTGAACGATCCTGATGATTACGGATTTGCCTTCCTTTGAGGTGCTCGTGAGCTTTACCTGTCCCGCGCAGAGGAGGTACACCCCATGCGGCGGCTGGCTTTCCACCATCAGAGTTGCCTTCTCGGGATACGTCGCAGGATGGCTGCACCGGTCGAACTCGCTTCGAAGCCCGGCGGAGAAGGCACAGGAATAACCGCTCTTCTGGACGGAACAGCTGAGGCAGCTATCGATGACCGGAAATCCATAGGGTGAGTTCATGACTAAGCACCTTCCTGTGTCGCTTTGATTAAATCTGCCCGAAGACCATCTTTACCCGCGGGGCGCATTGCCTCCTCCGCGAAGTATCTGGTGAGCGGACTGTTAGCCAGG
>DASZRZ010000446.1:0-4263 GCA_035548935.1 Terriglobales bacterium | reverse complement strand
CACCGAAGCTCCCGCCAAACCCGCCGAGACCGATGCCAAGGAGAAGCAGGTCGCCTATCTGCAAAGCTCTTTCACCATCTGCGGCGAAGCGCTGGGCAAGCTGAAGGATTCCGAACTGGGACAGGAAATGGAGCTGTACGGTGGACGCAAGGGAACCAAGGCTTCAGCCCTGTTCTCCATCACCGGCGGATTGCAGGACCACTATGCCCAGATGGCGGGATATCTCCGCGCAGCTGACGTAAAGCCTCCAACAGCGAAATAGCGGCTTTCCCGGCAACGGATCGCTTCCTCGGATTCTTTCCGCGCGGCTCCTGCTGGCTTTGAGGAGCCGCTGCCTCCGTTCGCTCCCCATTTGCCGCATTTCAAGGGCTGGGTACTTGCCGTACAAGGCCGCCGCCCGCGATACTAAACCTGTATGTCTTTCCGGCTGTAGCCAGCGCCGGAAAACGGATCTCATGCCCACGTTATCGCTGAAAATCCGCCGCCGCGCCAAGGGCCTTCACCGGCTGGGCCGCGAATTGAAAATGGTGGGCAAGGGTCTGCTTTCCACCCGGCACGTGGTGCTGGCGCACATTATTCCGGTGCGGCGCTGCAATCTCTCCTGCACCTATTGCAATGAATACGACGACTTTTCTCCTCCCGTCCCCCTGGAGGAGATGCTTCGCCGGGTCGACAAGCTCGCCGCCCTCGGCGCCAGCATCATCACCATCAGCGGAGGCGAGCCCCTGCTCCATCCCGAACTGGATGAGATCATCCGCCGCATCCGCTCCCACGGAATGATTGCCGGCATGATCACCAACGGATACCTGCTGGTGAAAGACCGCATCGAGAGACTGAACCGCGCGGGTCTCGAGCATCTCCAGATTTCGGTGGATAACGTTACCCCCGATGACGTGTCGAAAAAGAGCCTCAAGGTTCTGGACAAGAAGCTGCAACTGCTGGCGGAGCATGCCGAATTTCACGTGAATATCAATTCCGTGGTCGGCGGCGGCATTCGCAGTCCACAGGATGCCCTGGTGATCGGGCACAGGGCCGTGGAGCTGGGATTTACCTCCACCGTGGGCATCATCCATAACGGCGATGGACAGCTCCAGCCACTGAGCGTGGAAGAGCGCGATGTCTACCACCAGATGAAGTCGCTGGAGAAGTCGAGCTACTCGCGCGTCAATGGCTTCCAGGACAACATCGCCCAGGGCCGTCCCAATGAGTGGCGCTGCCGCGCTGGCAGCCGCTATCTCTACATCTGCGAGGATGGCCTGGTGCACTACTGCTCGCAGCAGCGCGGCTATCCCGGCACGCCTCTGGCCGATTACACCCCGGCGGATGTGCGCCGCGAATTCCTCACCAAAAAGGGTTGCGCCCCGCACTGCACCGTCTCTTGCGTGCACCAGATTTCGTATATCGACTTCTGGCGGTCGCCGCAGACCGCGCCCGCGATTCCCTCTTCCCACGAGGAGTCCAGCCAGTTGGTCCAGATCGAAACCAAGTAGTTTTTGGCGTCCTCCTGCGGCTGGAACCCTGTCCTCCCCGGCAACTTGCCCGGTAGGCAACGGCCCACGTATGATTCGACCCGATGGCTTCTACTTCCCACATTAATCTCGAGCTGCGCGAAAAGGGCCAGCTCATGTCGGCCTCGGAAATCGAGCGCACGCTGGTGCGCCTGGCGCACGAGATCATCGAAAAAAACAACGGCATTGCCGATCTTGTCCTGGTGGGCATACGGCGGCGGGGAGTGCCGCTCGCCGAACGCCTGGCGCATCGCATTGAGCGCATCGAAGGCACGGCCATTCCCGTGGGCACCCTCGATATCACCCTGTACCGCGACGATCTCTCCACCGTGGGAGCAAAACCCACCGTGCAGAAGCGCGAATTGAACTGTCCGGTCACGGAAAAGACCGTCATCCTTTGCGACGATGTGCTCTACACCGGCCGCACCACCCGCGCCGCGCTCGACGCGCTCATGGATTATGGACGCCCCCGCCAGGTGCAGCTTCTGGTGCTCATCGATCGCGGCCATCGTGAGCTTCCCATTGAAGCCACCTACGTCGGGCGCAAGATTCAGACCACGGAAAACGAAATCATCGAAGTAAAATTTCAGGAAGTGGATTCGACGGAAAAGGTTCTGCTGGTGGAGAAAGTTCTTCCGGTCGCGGAACAAGCCTGAGCCGCTCCCTGCTGCCGCCCGGCTTACGCCTATCATGAATCAACGCTCGTTGCTCGGCATCGAGGAGCTCGATGTCAAACAGATCGATGCCATCCTGCGGCTGGCGCGGAAGTTCCAGCACTCGCGGCCCCGCCCCATATTTAAGGAAAAACGCATCGCCCTGCTGTTTTTTGAGGCCTCGACCCGCACCCGCATCTCCTTTGAGTTTGCCGCCAAGGTGCTCGGAGCCACCACCACTCTGGTGTCGGCCTCTGCCTCCAGCGTGGAGAAGGGCGAGTCGCTCATCGATACCGGCCTCACTCTGCGCGCGCTTGGCGTGGACGTAATCATCATCCGCCATCCTTCGTCGGGGGCGCCGCACCTGCTGGCCCGGCACGTGGATGTTCCCGTCATCAACGCCGGCGACGGACTCCATGAACATCCCTCGCAGGCGCTGCTCGACGCCTATACGATCCTCCAGCACAAAAAGAAACTGAAGGGGCTGCGCGTCGCCATCCTCGGCGATATTTTCCATAGCCGGGTGGCGCGCTCCGAGGTTCACCTGCTGTCGAAATTCGGCGCGCATGTTTCGCTCTGCGGACCGCCCGAGCTTGCGCCTGAAATCGCATCGCAGCTGGCTCCCGGTGTCACCGTCACCCGCACCGCCGAAGAGGCCCTGCATCAGGCCGATGTCGTGGTGGTGTTGCGCATTCAAAAGGAACGGCTGGGCGGTAAACGGCTCAGCTTTGAGGACTACATCGCCCGCTATCAGCTCACGCCAGAGCGTATGGCAATGGCTCGTAAAGACGCCATCCTCATGCATCCCGGACCCGTCATTCGCGGCGTTGAGATTACCGGCAATCTGCCCGACTATCCGCAGTCGGTCATCCTCAATCAGGTACACAACGGCGTACCGGTAAGAATGGCGATTCTCGCGCGCGCCCTGGGTATCCGGTAAAAGTTGGTTTGGATAAATAAGATTGGAAAATAAGTTGGATGAATAGGCTGGCTTAAATAAAGGTTCTGTAACCGATGGCCTCACGAAAAAATCCCAGCTCCACGCAATCCGCGACCGCGCCGGACTCGCTGCTCATCAGTGGAGGCCGTGTCATCGATCCCTCATCCGGAATGGACGGCGACTTCGACCTTCTGCTCCAGGAGGGAAGAATTGCGGAGGTCGCGCCCCAGGGCCACTTTCGCGGCAACACACTGCCACGGATCGATGCCAGCGGTCTCATCGTCACTCCGGGATTGATCGATCTGCACGTCCACCTGCGCGAGCCCGGTCAGGCACACAAAGAAACCATCGCCAGCGGAACCGCTGCCGCCGCCACCGGAGGCTTCACCTCCGTATGCGCCATGCCTAATACCAGCCCGGTAAACGACTCCGCCGAAATCACCGCATGGATGCAGGAACCGGCACGCGGAGCGGTCGTCAATGTGTTTCCCATTGCCGCCGCCACCCTGGGAAGTCAGGGCGAGCACCTCACCGATTTCGCCGCTCTCCAGCGCGCGGGCGCCGTGGGATTCACCGACGATGGCAAGCCCATCCTCGACGACGCCATGATGCGCAGCGCTCTCGTCGAGGCAAAGCGCCTCAACACGCCGGTCATCCAGCATGCCGAGGATACGCGCCTTACTAGCGGCTGCAGCATGCACGAGGGCTTGAACGCCTTCCGCCTCGGCTTGCGCGGAATGCCCTCGGAGGCCGAAAGCCGTATCGTGCAGCGCGATATCGATCTGGCGCGCGAAACCGGCGCGCACATTCACATCGCCCACATGTCCACCACGGCTGCGCTGGATGCCGTTCGCCAGGGCAAACGGGACCGCGTTCGCGTAACCTGCGAGGTCACGCCGCATCACTTCACGCTCATCGATGAAGATGTTCGCGGCTACGATACCCGCTTCAAAATGAACCCTCCGCTCCGCTCCGCCTCCGACCGCGAGGCCCTGCTCGCCGGTCTTGCGGATGGCTCCATCGACGCCATCGCCACCGATCACGCTCCCCACGCCGGCAGCGAAAAGATGCAGGAGTTCGAGCGCTGTCCCTTCGGCATCACCGGTCTCGAAACCGCCGTGGGACTCGCGCTCGATGTACTGGTTTACACCGGGCGCATCAG
>DASZRZ010000445.1:0-3150 GCA_035548935.1 Terriglobales bacterium | reverse complement strand
GGGAACACCCACACGCCGCACGGTGGTGATCGAAGACGGCATTCTCAAGTCGTATCTGCTGAACAGCTACACCGCGCGCAAGCTTGGGCTGCGCACCACGGGCAATGCCTCGCGCGGTCTGGCGGGCAATCCCGGAATCGGCGCCGGAAATTTCTTTCTTAAGGCCGGGTCAATCCCGCCGCAAAGCCTCATCGCCAATATTTCCGAAGGTCTCTACGTAACCGAACTGCTGGGATTTGGAGTGAACCTGGTGACCGGCGACTATTCGCGCGGCGCCAGCGGAACATGGATATCCGGCGGCGAACTTACATATCCGGTGGAAGAAATCACCATCGCCGGCAACCTGAAGGACATGCTGTTCAATATCTCCGCGCTGGGAAACGATCTCGAGTTCCGCGGCTCCATTGCCGCTCCCACCCTGTGCCTGGAAGGATTGACCATTGCCGGGGAATAGCTCCATCATCTTCGCTTGTGATTTAAAGCGCCCAAGCCGGGAAAGAGAGAACTGCGCCTGATGCCGGACAATCCGCCGATGTTTGAGACCCCCCGGCAGGAAAGCACGGGACGCTGGCGCGCGGTTTTGGCCGCTGCCGTTCTGATCGGCGCCGCCCTGGGCGCGGCCATCTTTTTCAGCGACCGTCCGGCGCCCAAGACGGAACAGCTGCGTCTGGACCCCTACTCGGAAAATCTACAGGTGGGCGGACTCAAACTCAGTGTGGCCACGAATTTCGTGGGATCGAGCGTTCACTACCTCGAGGGCCAGATTGCCAATACCGCGGGGCGCACCGTAACGGGGATTACGGTTGAGGTTGTCTTTCGCGATTCACTGGGACAGATCGTATTGCGCGATACGCAGCCGGTAATGCTGGTGCAACCGGCCTCCGGCGATCTGCCCGCCGATGTCGTTTCGCTGGCAAAGAGCCCTCTGCGGGCCAACCAGTTGAGTACCTTCCGCCTGTCCTTTGAACACATGCCTGCCGGATGGAATGGCGGATATCCGGAGCTGCGCTTCGTGAAGATAAGCTTCGAGTAATGCGGAGCCAGGCGAATCGCGGAATAGCGTTCGCCCCGGACGATCAAAACAACAGAAATTTCTTCTTCTTTTTTGTCGTCTCTTTGCTGCCGCCACTCTCACCCTCGGCGGAAGCCATGATCGGCTTTGTCTGATTCGGACTCGCGCCGGTATCCACCAGCCCCGGCTTAAGGTCGATAAAGGCTTCTTCCCGCAGACGGGTCAGATAATCGCGCAGCGCGGGTTGCAGCTTCCTCAAATACAACGTCTCCTGCACCCGGTTTTCCATATCTTTGAAAGGTGGGACTCCAGCGGCCTGATGCTCAATGACCCGCAGAATGATAAAACCCTGCCGGGTGCGGATCACCTCGCTGGTATCTCCTGCCTTCATCTGGTCGAAAGTTTTGTCTTCCAGTTCCTTTGCCAGCATCCCCCGGCGGAAGTATCCGAGATCGCCTCCCTGTGAGGCGGTGGGTCCGTCGGAGGACTTCTCCGCCACATCCTCAAACTTGGCTCCACCTTTGATCTGCGCGAGCAGGTCCTTAGCCCTGGCTTCGGCGGCAGCGGCTGCTTTGGCCTCGGCCTCGCTCGTCGCATCGGGAGTCGCGGAATCCTTCGGGCCCTCGGCGGATTTGAGCGGGGCTACCAGAATCTCGCCGATACGAACCTGCTCCGGCATCTCCAGTTCCTTCTTGTGCTCGTCGTAGAACTGCTGCTCTTCGTCTTGGGTGATGTGAATTTTCGAGCCCACCTCGCGGCCAATCGTCGCCTGCGTGACGATGCCGTTTTTCAGGTTCTGCTTGAAGTCTTCGTAAGAGACCCCTTGTTGAGTGGCCGCCTTCTCAAGGTCTTCCATGCTTTCCAGGTTCATGGATTTACGAATTTCGTCGAGCCGCTTGATCAACTCGGTATCGCCCGTAATCCCCAGGTCGCTTGCCTTCTGGATCAGCAGCTGCTGGTCGATCAGATCGCGCAGCAGGTCCTTTTCCCGCTTCCCCGGATCGGCGGCGTCGGCGGGCTTGTCCCGCAGCTCGGTAGTCAGCTGGTCCCGGGCTTTTTGCAGGTCGGAGCGCGTAATGATGGAGTTGTTTACGCGCGCCACAATCTCTTCAATTACGCTATCCACCCCGAACGCCGATGCAGCCAAGGCCACAACCATCACGGGCAAAAACATTACGGAAAAGAACCGCTTTGTCATAGTTCAACTCGGGCATTCAAACTCTACGGGCCGGATCGTCTAATTCTACACGATAAAAACGGCCATTCTCTTGTCCAAAAGCCCCGGAGCAGCGTAATCCCGGCGTGTTTCAATCCACTGGTTTTCTTCTATGGTTTTCTTCCCAATGATGCGCGCGGCCATACCCCGAACTACAATGCTGCCAGCAAGTTGTTCCGGAGTCCCCTTATGCTGAGGCGGTTTGCGCGGAGCTTCTGTTCTTTCCCTTTCCTTGCACCCGGCATGATGCTCATCGCCTTATTGGCATTGGCGTCTTCTATTGCGGAAGCCCAGGCGGCGGGCGCAGGCAGCCCAACCCTGCCGCAGCTTCAGCAAATGATTCAGCGCTACGCCCCAACCGAATTAAAGGCCGACACCCGCCCTCTGCCGCCCAACGAACTGAAGTGCCTGGCAAAGCTGATTGAGGCCGCGCGGGTTCTGAATCCTTTGTTCATGGAGCAGCTCTGGGAGCAAAACCTGAAAACATGGCGGGAGATTGAACGCGACTCCACCCCGCTGGGCCGCGCAAGGCGGGAGTATTACCGGATCAACAAGGGTCCATGGTCAGACCTGGACGAGCATGCGGCCTTCCTTCCCGGCGTTCCACGGCGCAAGCCTGCGGGGGCCAACTTCTATCCCGCGGACATGAGCAAACAGGAGTTTGAGTCCTGGGTAAAGACCCTTCCGGAAAAGGAGCAGGAGGCAGCTCACGGATTTTTCACCGTGATCCGCCGCGTCTACCAGGGTGAGGTCTCAGAGCAGCGCGGCAGGAAGCTGGTAATTTCCGGAAAGGGGAGCCTGATCGCGATTCCCTATAGCGAGGAATACCGCACCCATCTCACGGATGCAGCCCGCCTGCTGCGCGAGGCCGCCGGGCTTACGGAAAATGCCACGCTCAAGCGATTTCTTTCCACGCGCGCGG
>DASZRZ010000444.1:0-6967 GCA_035548935.1 Terriglobales bacterium | reverse complement strand
CTCCCCGGAAGTATCGGAACCCCGGCAGATAAGAAGCCGGATCCTCGGGAGCAACGATGATCCCCCCGGCCCTGCCGCCCAGTTCGGCGGACAGCGCCTCTGCCATGGTGTGTGCCGCCTTGCCAAAAGCGATTACGCTGATGCGTTCGAAATCGGCTACAGGATAAAGATCCTTGCATATGCGGAGCACACCGCTTTCATATCGCACGTGGCGGCGGAAGGCAGCCTGCACACTGGTTTGCTCCAGCGCCCCAAGAAAGATGCGGCGTGCCATCTCGCGCATTTCCGGAAGTCCGGCGGCATTCGCGGAAACTTCGTTCTGGGAAACATCACCGGCCATGCCAGTGGGATTTTCCGGCTTGGAGGACATTGCCTCATTTTCATCATGGCGGCTTCCCAGCGCAACCCATAGCTTGAATGGACACGTAGGTTGAAGGAAATCGACGAATGCAATTCACCTCCATGAGAACTACGACGTTGCGCGCCCAACCTGATACAAATGTCGGGATGCGTCTGTTGATCTCTGCCGGTGAGGCTTCGGGTGAAATGTATGGGGCGCAGCTCCTGGCGGCGCTGCGGCGGCGCGTGCCTGCCATCGAAGCCTTCGGAGTCGGAGGCGGAAGAATGCGGGCCGCGGGCTGCCATACGGTTGTGGACTCCGGCGACGTGGCCGTGGTGGGCATCGCTGAGGTGGTGCGCCACCTGCCGCGCATCTACCGCCGCTTCCACGAACTGCTGCGCGCGGTTGACGTCAACCGTCCCGATGCGGCGGTGCTCATCGACTTCCCCGATTTCAACTTCCGGCTGGCGCGGGAGCTGCACCTTCGCGGCATTCCCGTCATTTACTACATAAGCCCGCAGTTATGGGCATGGCGTTCGGGGAGGATCGACCTGGTGCGCCGCTACGTGCGCAAGATGCTGGTGATCTTTCCGTTTGAAGAGTCCTGGTATCGCGAGCGCGGAGTGGATGCGGAATTTGTCGGCCATCCGCTGTGCGATATTTCTTCTGCCGCATGGGGCGCGGACACTGCAGAAAGCGAAGGCGATGGATGGATCGCGCTTTTGCCGGGCAGCCGCCGCAGCGAAGTGGAAATGAACTTTCCGGCCATGGCCGAAGCGATGGAACCCCTTGCGGGAAAGATTCCGGGACGCTTCGTGGTGCCCATAGCACCCACATTGGACTCCAAATGGGTGCGCGACTTCGCCTTGGCCAACAGTACGGTGCCACTTGAGTTTACGAACGACGCGCAGGCCGCCCTGGCAGGGGCGCGGGCGGCGGTCGTCGCCAGCGGCACCGCCACCGTGCAAGCGGCAATGATTGGAACACCTTTTGTGATGGTATACCGCGTTTCGCCGGTTAGCTGGCTGCTGGGAAGAAGGCTCGTTCATGTGCCCTTCTTCGCCATGGTCAACCTGATTGCCGGGTATGAGGTGGTTCCCGAGCTGGTGCAGTCGCATTTTTCTGCCGCAAATCTAACGGCAAGGCTTCAAGAAATTCTTTCCGATGGTCCTTCGCGGCATCGAATGATCGAGGGTCTTGCCAGCGTGCGGAAAAAACTTTGCCCCGGCGGCAATGGGCAAAGCGCGCCGGAACGCGCCGCATTGGCCGTATTGCAGGCAATCGGCCGGTAGAGGCGCTCAGGAGATAAAGACCACGGGCAACTTGGCTTACAGGCAGGTGTTACAGTAAATGCAGGCCCAAACAGCTTTGACCCGCCGGGGATTTCGCGGATTTTGTACGGGCGTAGGCGTCTTATTCCGCTGGAATACGTCCAATAGGGTGGCTGTTCGTCCGGAGAATTGCTCATGTTGCTTGCACGACCGTTTGTAAGGCGCACGAGTTCAGGCCGTTGGAGCTGGCTGCTTCTGTGCATCCTGCTGGCGTCCATGGCGGCTCCTGCTCAAAACCGCCAGCGCATCGATGTTGAGGACTACCAGATTGATGTCGAACTCCAGCCACGCACCCACAGGCTGACGGCGACTGCACGCGTTAAGTTCACTGCCCTCGACGACGTAAATGTGGTGAGCTTCGAACTTCACAATGCACTGCGCCCCACCAAGGTTACCGATTCCAACGGCCGGGCGCTTTCCATCGAGCGGGTAACACAGGACTCCTCGGTGCGGGTCTCTCTTCCGGGGCAGATGTCCAAGGGCGAAAGCGCAACCTTCACCTTTGAATATGACGGCATTCTCCAATCCGCCGATGAGAGCCCGGTGGATGGACTACGTCTGGCCTATGTAGGCGATGAATCTTTTCTGCTGTATGCGGGCCGCTGGTTTCCCGTAAGCGGCTTTGGGACTGACCGGTTTACGTCGACGATCCGAGTGAGAGTCCCTTCCGACTACACCGTGATTGGAAGCGGAGAAACCACACCGGCGGGAGTGGCGGCTTCCTCGTCACCTGCCATGTCTTTAAGTGGCATGACGAATAGCACGACCAACACAACCACAATCCGTACTACGGCCACGGCCAGCAGTGGCAGCGGCAAATCCACGTCCGGCGCTCCCGCGCTCGCAAGACGCGGACCGCAGGCGAAGGCAAAAGCCGAGGCGGAGGTAAAAGCACCGACTCCACCCCCGGCATCGACTTCCATGCGGACCCACACCTTTTCCTTTACACAGGCAAGCTTTCCCGGAACCCTGATCGCCGGAAAGTTTTCGGAGAGCCGCAGCAATGCCGTGGGGTTAGACCTCCGTCTCTATTTTCCTGCGGACAAGAAAGCGCTGATGGGTCCCTATGCCGAGGCTGTGGTCAAGGAATTCCAGTTTTTTGCCGCGAACCTCGGCCCTCCGCTCTCCAATACTTTGAGCGTTGTGGTACTGCCAGACGACACGGTTCCCTCGGCCTGGGCTCCGGAGATTGCAGCGGTCGCGGCGCGTGCCGTAAGCGAAAAGGTCAACTACCGCCTTCTCGCCAATACCGTGGCCCACCAATGGTTCGGGGTCACCGTAAGCCCGGCGCGGAAGGACGACTGGTGGATCACCGACGGCCTGTCCCGATTCCTGGAAGCGCGCTATGTACAATCGGCCGCAGGCGATGCCGCTTATCAGGAGGTAATCAAAGACCTCTCGGTGGGCGCCCTGGCCTACGACACCGTTCCTCTGTCGAGCGTGGGCCGGCTGGATACATTTTCTCCCGAGTTCCAGACCCTGGTCACCGACAAGGGCGCGGTCATTATGAGCATGTTGCGCTGGGTGATCGGCCCTGCCGCCTTTGATAGCACGCTGCAACAGTTCGTGCACGAATACGCGGGAAAATCGGCATCGGTGGACGATCTTCGTGCCATTGCAGAGAAGAACTACCAGGACAATCTCACATGGTTCTTCACACAGTGGCTCGATTCCACCGGAGCACCGCAATTCCATAACAAGTACACGGTATTTCGCGTCAACAAAGGCTTCCGCGTAGTGGGTGAAATTTCCCAGGACCTTGATCTCTTTCGTATGCCGGTTGAACTTCGGATCGACACGGACGGCAAGAGCGAGACCAAGCGGGTGGATGTGGTGGGCACCAACTCGCCCTTCACAGTAGAAACCTTCGGGCGTCCACGGCGGATCGTGGTGGACCCCGATAATCTGGTTCTAAAGAACTCCGACGAGATCAAGGTGCGCGCAGCTATTTTGCGGGGCCAGGGAATGGTACAGAGTGGAGACCTGGCCAATGCTCTCGAACAGTTCCAGAAGGCGCTGGAAATCCAGAAGCTCAGTTCGCTGGCGCACTACCGCATCGCCGAGGTCTTCTTCCTGCAGCGCAACTATCAGGCTGCGGCCAATGCCTATCGCGAATCGCTCAACGGTGATGGCGAGCCACGATGGACCGAGGTCTGGAGCCATATCCAACTGGGGAAGATCTTCGACATCACCGGCCAGCGCGAACGCGCCACCAACGAATACCGCCAGGCGCTGCAGACGCAGGACAATACACAGGGAGCGATGGACGAAGCCCGCAAGTATCTCCAGTCTCCCTACCAGCGCGAAAAGTCCAGCAATGGCGATTGACGTCGCAGAATTGACGCTACAGGATAGGCGTTCTAGAGTTGGAGCTATAAATTGAAGCTCCGGTTAAACCTAAGGCCGCTCAGTTGAGCGGCCTTTTCCTTTTCCACTCCCCGGCCCAGCACCAGCACGTGGAAGCTCTCCCCCATGCCCTGAGGGGTCACCAGATGCTTGAGCTGAAGCGCGACCTTAGCCTTCTCCTGCGGCAGACGGCACTCTTCAAAGACCTCGGAAAACTGGCTCTCCTCTCCCACTCCCATGAGGAACTGGGCCTGCGTCACCAATCCCAGGGGCTCCATGCCGCCATCGCGGGATGCGCCCGCGAGCGAGGTAAAGTTCACGTCGGCGGTAATATCCTGCTCACCGGGAGAGTCATAAAAACTGGAAATCATCGCATGGCGGCGGAAGCCTTTCAGTGTTCCCCGATGGCGTCCGGCGAGCTGCTCCTCGCGGGTGTAGCCATAGTCGATGACAACCATGAAGCCCCGCCCAGGCAGCCGGGCCGCAATATTCTCCATGGCAGCAAGCCCCGCAAGCTGCGCCTCGATACGCTCTTCTACTTCACCCGCTTCCGGAGCCTGGGGATGAACGCCGTAGAGGTCGAGAAATCTCAGGACCTCGGCTCGCGCTGGAAGAAACAGCTCCGTAAACTTCCCATCCTCCACGCTTACAAAGAGCCCACCGCGCGAAGACACGACCTCGACCGGAAGAGCATCGAAGAACTCGTTGGCAAAGACAATGAAGTCCGGGGCGTAGTCCGTGTCTTCCATGCGCTGAACCACCCGTACGCTGCCTGCGGTGATTTCATGGGAGAAACGCTGCTCCAGCCGGGTGCGCAGGCAGGCCGATATCTCGACAAGCGTGTAGCGCAACGCGGCATGAAAACCGGGGAACTTCTTGCGCGTCCATTCGAGCACATCGGCGGCGAACAGACCCCTCCCCGGCCCGAGTTCGATGAAATCCAGCCTCTGCGGCCGGCCCAGCAACTGCCACATCTGCTCGAACTGCCGTGAGAGCACGCGCCCAAATACCGCATGCAGATCGCTGGAGGTATAAAAGTCACCGTCCTTGCCGAACTGTTCGCGGTCGCGGGTGTAATACCCGGGAATTCCCTGCTCCGTCGCGCCGTAAAGACACAATTGCATGAACCGCGAAAAGGGGATGGGTCCGCAGCGGCGAATCTCGTCGTGAATATATTCGCGCAGGTTCAAGGAGGGCTATTGAATCACGTTCCGGGCGCAGTTGTATCGCGACTCTGCGGAGTCCGGGTAAACATCTCGATCATGTAGTCGTGAACGCAGTCAAAAAGCTGGCGCTGCAGGGTCCATTCGAACTGAGGGTGATCCAGGTCTCGCGGATGGATGGAAAAATAATACGTATGCACCGGAACCGGAGGATCCTTGAACCGGATGATGACCTGCACGCCCTGGCCCTCGGACTCGGCATCGAAATCGAGCAGCGGGTGCTGGTAGAGCCGCAGATGCTCCAGCACTTTATCAAGACGCTGATTGCCGGTTCCGGAATCCATAGACCACCGATTGTACGCGCTAAAAGTAAAGCCCCCTGTATCTTCAGGGGGCTTTCTTTTATTCAATTCAAAGTATTGTTCAAAGCTTGCAGCTAGCGCCGTCCACGGCCACCACCACCGCCGCCGCCACCCCTGCGCCCACCACCGCCACCGGGGCCACGGCCACCGCCGCCTCCGCCGCCATGACGGCGTCCGCCACGATCACCGCCCCGTCCCGGTCCACGGTCACCGGTACGCGGTGGACGGTCTGCACCGCCCTCAGGACCGCGGTCGCCACTGGCGTGAATCCGGTTAAAGTTGGGTTCGGAGTCGCCTTCACCCTCGCCTGCACCATCGTCGCCGGCAAAGTCATCGCCTCCTTCGAAGGTCACCGCGGGAGCGCCTTCGATGCCGGGCTCGCCTTCGCCCTCGCCCATCTTGGCGCGCTGTTCTTTGAGAATGGCCTTGCGGGAGAGGCGGATGCGGTTGCCTTCAACGGCAAGCACCTTGACCAGAACCTGGTCGCCTTCCTTGAGCTCGTCGTGAATGTCCTTGATGCGGTGCTCGGCCACTTCGCTGATGTGGAGCAGACCATCGGTGCCGGGGATGATTTCCACGAACGCCCCGAACTCCGCCAACCGGACCACAGTTCCCAGGTAGGTCTTGCCGACCTCCGCCGTGGCAGTTATCTCTCCGATGATCTGAAGAGCCTTCTTGGCCGATTCCTGATCGCTGGAGGCCACGTTGACGCGCCCGGAGTCCTCGACCTCAATCTTGACTCCAGTCTGCTCGATGATGCCGCGAATCACCTTGCCGCCAGGACCGATTAGGTCGCGAATCTTGTCCACGGGAATCTGCAAGGTGTAGAAGCGGGGTGCAAACTCGCTGATCGCTGTACGGGCTTCGGGCAGCGCCTGCTCCATCTTGTCGAGGATGTGCAAACGTCCACGACGAGCCTGCTCAAGCGCCTCGCGCATGATCTGCGAGGTAATGCCCATGACTTTGATGTCCATCTGCAGGGCGGTAATGCCCTCACGCGTGCCCGCAACCTTGAAGTCCATGTCGCCGTAATGATCTTCCGCTCCGGCGATGTCGCTGAGGACGGCGTATTTCTCGCCCTCCTTCACCAGACCCATGGCAACGCCAGCCACAGGAGCCTTCAGCGGAACTCCAGCATCCATCAGGGACAACGAAGCTCCGCAGATGCTTGCCATGGAAGACGAACCGTTGGACTCCAGAATGTCGGAGACAACGCGCATGGCATAAGGCCAGTCGGCCTCACTGGGCAAAACCGCGGAAACTGCGCGTTCGGCAAGTGCGCCATGGCCGATTTCCCGGCGTCCGGCACCACGCAGAAACTTAACCTCACCAACAGAAAACGGAGGAAAGTTATAGTGAAGCATGAAGCGCTTCTTGGCCTCACCATCAAACAATTCGAGCCGCTGCATGTCGTCCGAGGTTCCG
>DASZRZ010000443.1:0-8496 GCA_035548935.1 Terriglobales bacterium | reverse complement strand
GCCGCCACCCGTATATTGCAATCCCATCTGCTGGTGGCGATAGCGGCGGCTCATTGCTATGCCTCCACTGAGATAGGTGATGCCCTGCAGGCTGTCCCCTCCGGTTTGAAGGCCGGGGTTGGTGTCCATGGTCTGCAAAATCTGGAATCGAGGGTTGAACAACGTGGGCGGCGTTAAAACTCGTCCGATTGAGGGCTGGTTGATGCTGGCCAGAGCAGGCGCTGGTCCGGGCATAAGAGCACTCACTTCCGGGGCAGAAGCTCCGCCCCCAATGGGGGAAACCGGCGCGGAGCGCCCAGACGTATCCGGCTCCTGTGCCGAGGCACAAGGAGTCACGGCCACCAGAGCCGCCAGGATTACGACGCTTCCTGCAATCTTCATAACACGTCTTCCGAAGTCCCTGATCGCACCAGGAGCCTCAGGGAACAACAACGGTGTCCCCTGGCTTGAGAACGATATTCTGGCTTGCATTGACTCCCCGAAGCACATCCTTGTAGTTAAAGGGAAACCGTACTGGCTTACCATTATCGTTCCTGAGCACGTACATTTTCTTGGTATCCGCAAATTCCGAAACACCACCGGCACTTGACAAAGCCTGCAAAACCGTCATCTGGGGGAGCAGGGGGAAGGCCCCAGCCCGGGGCACCTGCCCCACGATATATACGCGGCGGCTGTTCACCGCCGTCACTACTACAGTTACCTGAGGCTGCTCGATAAACTTGCCCAGCCGGGCGCCCACCTCGGAGGCCAATTGCATGGGGGTTAAGCCCGCGGCCTGAATATCATTAATCAGCGGAAGAGATATCTTTCCGTCCGGACGCACCGGGACGGTGCCTGCCGAGACCTCCGCCTCCTTCCAGACATTGATGCTCAATACGTCCTCCGGTCCGATCACATAGTCCGGAGCCATTGCGATGGGGTCCGATTTGGCCGGAGTTCCCGCGGACGGAACTTCCTTCTTGTCTTTGTCCTTGTCGGCACTGTCCTTTGCCTGCTGCGCTACGGCAACTCCGGTTAAAAACAGGACAAAAACAGTCAGGGAGCAATACAACCATCTGTAAACTGCCGTTTTCATTCAGTACCTCGCGATGTCTCCGGCGCTTCCGGCCGGGTAATTCCATTCTGTTTCAATTTGTAGAGAAGAGCTTTGTAGCTGATCTGCAAGTGTTGGGCAGCGCGCTTGCGATTCCAGCCTGTACTCGTCAGAACCTGAAGGATGAGTTCCCTCTCCGCCTCCCGCGATGCAGCTCTGGCAGCCTGTTTCAGCGAAGTGGCCACCCGGGGAATCTCCGCGCTTCTGCCCTGCCCATGGGCCGGGCGCAGTGTCTTGATTGCCACACTTTCATCGCCCACCGCCACCGCGGCCTTCAATGCGCTTTCCAATTCGCGGACGTTTCCCGGCCACTCCCGCGCACACAAATCCCCCACCATCGCAGGACTCAGCGTAAGTGGCATCTGTCCAAAAAGAGCCGCATATTTGGCGGCGAAAAACTCGGCCAGAATCGGGATGTCATCCTTGCGGTGCCGCAGCGGCGGAACCCGCAGGCATACGCTGCTGATCCGGTATTGCAACTCCTCGATAAACGTACCCGAGGAAACCGCCGAGTCGAGCGGTTGGGAGTGGCTTCCTATGATGCGAGCCGATACCGGCTCCTGCGGATCGGACAGCAACTCTAATAGGTAGCCCTGAACATCCGCCGCCATGCCTCCAATGTTCTTAATGAAAACGGTTGCATGGGTGAACAGAGCCTCCAGCCCGGGGGCAATTCCCCGCCTGGCACGCCGGTCGAGGGGCGCTCGCAGGCTGCTTCCTTCAACCACCACGAATGGCTGACTGGCCCGGTTCGAACATCGGTGTATATGAACAGCGAGGGTCTCCTTGCCAACCCCCGGCTCGCCAATCAACAAAATCGGCACGTCGCTGGTCGCGATATTTCCGATTACGCAGTCGATGTGCTGCATTGCCGGGCTGTTCACCGCCGGGACAAAATAGAAGTCGTGACTCCTGCGAAGCCGTCCCTGGCTCGGCAACTCTCCCGGTTCGTGGATTAGGTCGGTGGCCATATTTGCTGAAAGATGAATATTTCTCACCTTTGCCTTATATCAGAGCAAGTGTTGTTCCATTCTGCACGAAAAGGAAGGGATATAGACACTGAAAAGAAAAGGTTTAGACCCCAGGATTTCCCACTAATTTTCGTTCCGGATTAGAAATAGCTAAACTTTTTCCATCAGCAGCCTGCGGAAATCGTGATCTGGGGGCATTATCTCTTGGCTCCCGCGAAAAAAATCTCTGTAAATATATCAATCTAAATACTTTAATAGAATATGTTGCGCCCGCAACCGGGATTTGCAAAAGGGAAAAACTTTTCTCTTCGAAGAATGGGAGCCAAGGACCCTTCCTCTAATAGGTTTTAATCTGGTTTTAATGCAGAACGGATTCCCCTGATAGCTTCCTCTTATCAGCTCTGTACCCGCCGCAGGCCCGTTCCGGGCATATACTGTCGCCATCAAGGCAACACCGTGTCTTCCCCGCTTCTCCCATTACCTGCGTACTTTGCCACTTCCCCGGGGCTTTTGTAGCATTGCCAAACGCGAGGACTTCAATGAGGGCTGGTCGTTTCATCGGTACTTTCCTTTTGGCGCTGCTGATCTGTGCCGCAGGTTGCAGTCGTGATCCCAATGTCCGCAAGCAGAAGTACATGGAGAGCGGCAACAAGTACTACGAGCAGGGCAAGTTTGCCGAAGCGGCGATCCAGTTTGCCAACGCCGTCCAGGTAGATCCCAATTTTGCGGACGCTCATTACCGCCTCGCGGAAACCTATGCCCGCCGCCAACAGTGGCAGCAGGCATTCGCTTCTCTTCGCAAAACGGTGGACCTGCAACCCAGCAATGTGAAAGCCCGGATCGATCTCGGCAATCTGCTGCTGGCCAGCCGCAATCTCGACGACGCACGCGCCGAAGCTGAGCATGTCCTTGCCATCGACAGCAACAATGCCGACGGGCACGCCCTGATGGCCAACATTCTTTCCGCCTCCAAGCAGCAGCCGCAGGCGCTGGAAGAGATGCAAAAAGCCATCGCCATCGCACCCGGACGCTCACAGCTCTACCAGAACCTGGCACTGTTGCAGGTAAATTCCGGCGACTCGGCAGCTGGGGAGCAGAGTTTGAAAAAGGCCGCGGAGCTGGATCCCAAGTCGTCGACTCCTCTGATCGTTCTCGCTTCACTGTATGAGCGCCTGAATCGTTTTGCCGATGCCGAATCTTCCCTGCGGTCGGCAATTCAGGTTCAGCCCAGCGAACTCGGACCCAGGGTTGGACTGGCACGCCTGCTTCAAGGCCAGCATAAGTCAAAAGAAGCGGAAGAGGTACTGCGGCAGGCCCAGTCGGATCTGAAACAGCAACCGGATGCCTACCGGCTGCTGGCGGAGTTCTATCTTTCCACCGGCGATCTGGACCGTGCCGCCGCCGAGTTCGAAGCTCTCATCAAGAATCATCCCGACGATCTCAAGTTGTCGAAGGAATATATCCCCCTGCTGGTTTCGCGTAACCGGCTCGATGACGCCGAGCGGCTGAACGCTCAACTGCTCAGCAAAAACGCTCAGGACCTTGAGGGCCTCATCTATCGCGGAGAGATACTCAACCGGCGAGCCAAGCCCGTCGAAGCGCAAAAGTCATTACAGGATGCGCTCAAGATGGATCCGGGCAATCTGAATGCCCACTTCCAACTGGGTCTGGCGATGGCGGCACAGCACAATATGGAAGGTGCCGAGTCGGAATGGCAGGCAGCTCTGAAGATTCGTCCCGACTTTGTGCCCGCAATTCGGGCCATGGCCGGAGTTGCGATGGAAAAGGGTGACGTAAAGGAACTCGCCCGCACCGCCGGCGAAGTTATCCGGCTGCAACCGGGAAATCCCGAAGGCTACCTGTTACGCTCCGCCGCGGAGATCAATCAGCGCGACTTTCCCGCCGCGGAGCGCGACATACTGAAGCTGATGGAACTGGCGCCCAACAGCGCCATGGGATACTCCCGCCTAGGAACCCTTCGGGCAATTCAGAAAAAGGACGCCGAAGCCGCAAAGCTTTTCGAGCAGGCTTTGAGCAAAGACCCGAATGCCATCGATGCACTCCAGGGGATTGCGACGTTATCCATGCGGGCCAATCAGCCTGCGAAGGCCCTGACACGCATTGATGAGCAGCTCGCAAAAGCTCCGGCGAACGCGAGAATGTATCAGCTCAAGGGGCTGGTGCTGGCGAGCATGCGCAATTTCAGCGAAGCCGCCACCGCGCTGCAGAAGGCCATGGATCTGGACCCAGGCAACGCTACCGCAGTTCTCGCTCTTGGCCAGGTGGAGGCCAGCAGTGGAAATATCGACAAGGCCATCGCCACTTATCAAACGCAGATTCACGGCGATTCCAGAGATGCGCGTTTCTACTTCCTGATTGGCTCTCTTGAGGAAAGCCGGGGAAATAAAACCCGCGCGCAGGAGATGTATCAAAAATCTCTGCAAGCCGATTCCAGTTACGCGCTATCGGCCAACAACCTTGCTTTTATGATGCTCGACGGCAAACAGAACGTCGATGTTGCCGTTTCGCTGGCGCAGGTGGCGCGTCAGGGCCTGCCGGAGCTTCCGAATACCGCCGACACCCTCGGCTGGGCGTACTACCAGAAGGGCGTCTACGGACTAGCGGTTGATCTGCTCGAGCAGGCAGTTGCCAAAGCCCCTGAAAACGCGGGCTACCAATATCACCTTGGCCTCGCTTACGCCAAAAGGAATAACTCAGCAAAGGCCAAAATGCACTTGCAGAAGGCGCTGAGCATCGATCCCAAGTCTGGACATTCGGAAGAGATCAAACAGATGCTGCAAACTGTTTCCAGCACCACCGGCGGATAGCACTCCACGGTGGCGCGGCGGCAGACCACGCAATTACAGTTGGAAATGGAAAACGATCACGGTTCCGGTTGCTCCCCGCAACCTGCTGCGCGTATCTTGCTTCCTGCAATCCATAGCTAACAAAAGATCTTCAAGACAAACGTTGCAATCCTCCGAGGATTGCAACCTGTTCCAAGGGACAGGTGTGGCATACGCGTTCGTTCATCAACGACTCGTTCACGCCTCATAGCAAAACACCCGAGGACATGCACTTCAGAATGAACCGCCATATTCATGCATTGAGCATGAACGTTTTAACTTCCCGGAATCAAAAGTCCACCGTTGGTGCAATGTGTGTCCGGACTCAAGTAATTTGAAGGATTTTTTCAGGGATGTAATTTTGGATTCGTGATTGTGAAGCAGCAATTTCCGGGCACGCCGGCCATCGCAGCACTACAGCCGGAGAGATGCCGGAGGGAGAACGCGATGCCCAATTGCAAGGTGATCCCGCAAAAGCATACGTTCAGGTTCGCCGGTCTCCTTATGCTTGCCGCCCTGCTAATGTGCGTGGGGTGCGGATATGCAGCCGCTCCGGATTCGACTCCTGCGGGCAGCTCCAATCCGGCGAATACAGGATCTGCAAGCTCCAGCTCCGGCACCGGCAACCCGGTTACCGGCAGCACTCAATTACAGACCTCGCCGGCAAGCGTCAACTTCGGTTCGGTGCTGGTGGGTAACACAACGTCATCTTCCGTCATTCTTGCCAATTCCGGTAGCGCCAGTGTCACCATCACCCAGGCTACACTCAGTGGTCCCGGATTCAGCCTGAACGGACTCAGCCTTCCTCTTACCCTGGCTCCCGGACAGGGCAAATCGTTTCAAGTAACATTCTCTCCGGGCAATAGCGGTGTTGCGAATGGCAGCGTCAGCTTTGCAAATACCAGCGCTTCGTCGCCAGTCGTAATTTCACTGGCAGGCAGCAGCGTGCCGGCAACTACCAGAAGTGCCGACCTTACGTGGGCCCCAAGCACCTCGACCGTAACCGGCTACCACGTATATCGCAGCACGGGCCTGGCAGGTACGTTCACCCGGCTTACCAGTACCCCCGTCGCTCAGACATTTTTCTCTGACACCAGCCTGAGCGGCAGCGGGACCATGGTCTACACGGTGACCGCCGTCGATGCCTCCTCCCAAGAAAGCGTATTTTCCAACCAGGCCTCCGCTACGATCCCCTAGCCTGCAAGAAAATGGGCCCGCCTTTGCGGACCCATTCCCTTACTTCCTTTGCATGTTCTACGGCACTGGGCCGCCTATGGAAGCACGCCCACAGACTGGTTCGAGTCCACGCTCTCCATTCCGGAGGTGTTCACCGCTCTCACAACGTAGAAATACGTGGTGCCTGCGGCAACCGCCGGATCGACAAAGCTGAGTTGAGTGGACGCAATCTCTGCAAGCATCCCGTATGCGGTTCCGCTCTGAACGGAACGGTAGACCCGGTACTTCGACACAGTCGAGGTGCTGGGAGACCACGTCAGATTCGCCGCCACTACAGTTACGCTGGTGGAAGCTTTCTTGGTGGTATCGGCGGCGCTGGTTGCCGTCACCGTATAGCTGCCCGGTGATGCTGGCGCCGTATAAAGCCCGCTGCTGGAAACGCTGCCGCCTGTTGCCGTCCACGTTACAGCCGTGTTGGTGCTACCTGTCACCGTCGCGGTAAGTTGCTGCTGTCCGGCTGGCGCCAACGTTACTGAGCCTGGCTGCAAACCGATGCTCACCGTTTGCGGAGGCGGCGGAATTGCCGTAACAGTAACCGTTGCCGTTGCCGACTTGGTTGTGTCAGCTACGCTGGTCGCCTTCACCTGATACGTACCGGTCGTGGATGGAGCAACATAAAGCCCACTTGCTGAAACCGCGCCGTTCGTCGTCGTCCACGTAACTCTCGTGTCCGTAACGCCTGTCACCGCAGCCGCAAACTGGCTGGATGCACCCGCCTGCACTGATGTGGTGGTGGGACTTACCGTCACCTGAACAGTTGGCGGAACTGCCGTAACAGTAACCGCTGCCGTTGCCGACTTGGTTGTGTCGGCTACGCTGGTTGCCTTCACCTGGTACGTACCGGTCGTAGATGGAGCAACATAAAGCCCGCTTGCTGAAACCGCGCCGTTCGTCGTCGTCCACGTAACTCTCGTGTCCGTAACGCCGGTTACCGTAGCCGCAAACTGGCTGGATGCTCCAGTCTGCACTGATGTCGTAGTAGGACTTACGGTCACCTGAACAGAAGGAGTGGGCGAAGACGCCTGGATTGTGAAATTGCATATCGTATGCAAACTCGTGTCCGTGCGATAGGCATCGGAGTGAGCGTTCAAATACGAGAGGCTAGTGGTTGCCGCAGAGCTCTGCGACCGGAAAGGATAATTTGCCGCCAGTAAAACCTCACTGCCGCCCTTTGGAGTTACATACACCGAGTACGTACGTGCGGGAACATTAACTATGGTGCGGAAATGGTATGTGGTGTTGGCCGCATACGGCATGCTCACGTCCGCCTGGTAAAAGCTTGCTCCATTGATCACGTCGATCACGCCGGCTGGCGAAAAGCGGACTGTTACCGCCATATCGTCATACCAGGCTGCTGGCGCCATGGAAAGTCCCGTGATTGCATCCGTCGGTGAAGCCTGCGGGGTATCATCCCATTCCGCGCTGAATACTCCACTTTGGTCTGCAAATTTCAGAGTCGAGGTCCAGGTGGAGTCACTTGTAGTACATGGAACAGAGGTGGGTGCCACCGGAGTATTCATATCCGTCTGAATCTCGGTTGCCGAGAGCGCCCGGTTATAAATGCGTACTTCGTCGATGATCCCATTGGTAGGATCGGAATTGCCGCCAAATTGTCCAATGCTCAACGGAGCCGTGTTGACCTTCGGGGTAATCCCCTGGGCAACCGACGCGTTTTGCGCGCCATTCACGTACATCTGAATTGTGGTGCCATTCCAGGTGCAGGCTATGTGGTAGAACTGCCCCACAACTACCGTGCTGCTTGAAGCCAATACTTTGGCGGTGGCACCGTTTCCAAGAATGCAAAGGAACTTATTGGAATTATTAATTTCCATGGCGTAGCTATTGGCAGGATCGCTATTCGCGCTTCCTTTGGCAATAATTCCATGCCACTTGCCCAGGGTGTTCACTTTTACCCATGCCTCAATCGTTCCCGTACTTCCAAGACTCAAGGCGCTGGAATTGTTGACCTGGACAGAGTCGTTTAAGCCATCAAAGCTCACGCCCATCCCGTATTTTCCTGTCGTCCAGGCTGGCCCATTGGTGAGCGTGCCGTTATTGCTATTGCCAGAATAGTCCGTGGCCAAAGTACCAGTATTATTATCGAACGAAAACGAGAGCTTGGGTCCCGCAGCGGTGGTTGCCGCTGACGCCGGTATCGTTGCCACGCCAACCATCAACGCCGTAAGTATTGCGAGAGCGCAAATTTGCCTAGTAATCCGGAACATATATTCTTCTCCTCAAATTCGAATTGCGAGTACGCAGCCCGGACTGCATTGCCCCAGTCATGAAATGGTTCGAACGTGCGACCACAACTGCGCCCTTTGGTTCAATGGCGCAACGCCGCATTCGT
>DASZRZ010000442.1:0-2431 GCA_035548935.1 Terriglobales bacterium | reverse complement strand
AGCGGGCCCAGGGACTGGACCGTCCCGCCGCCCAGGCGATCAGCATGCTCGCCGTGGCCCGCGTGGTACTTACAAAACAGGTGCATCCTCCCCGCCCATCGCCTCCCGGTTCAGTTGCTTCTCCCCAGCGGCAATAATCGGTACGATAAGTAATCCCGGCGGCTCAGCCATGCCGGTTGGCGAAGATGAGAACCTTGCCTGAGAGCATGACCCGGCACACACAATCCAATCTTTTGGGGCTCAGCCTGAGCGAGCTTGCGGAAATCGCCCCGCTTAAGGGGCAGGCCGCGTTCCGTGCCCGTCAACTTTACGAGGCGATCTACCGGCAGCGCGTGGCGGCGCTCGATGAGATCACAAGCCTTCCGCTTTCCCTTCGAAGTGCGCTGGCCGCGGCGGGATACGGGATTGAACTCCCGGTGGTCGATCGCATGTTTACCTCGGTCGATGGGACGATCCGCTACCTGATCCGCTTTGCCGACGGACGCACCGTGGAAACCGTGTGGATGCCCGAAGGTGACGACGGCGAGGCCGGAGACGGCAGCGAGGCCGACGGGGATGGCGAGACGGACCAATCCAGCGGAGCCGGTAATTGGCGGCGGGCGACGATCTGCGTTTCCAGTCAGGTCGGATGCGCCGTGAACTGCCAGTTTTGTTTTACCGCGCAGCTGGGCCTGGAGCGCAATCTTACGGCGGGAGAAATTGCAGGGCAGGTCCTCGCCGTGCTCAAGGACCGCTCGGTCAATCCGCCACTCGACCGAGTAAATCTCGTTTTTATGGGCCAGGGCGAACCCTTCCATAACTATGAGGAATTTATGAATGCCGTGCGGCTGCTGGTGGAGGGAGCCGGAATACCGCAGTCGCGTATGACGGTTTCCACGGCGGGTATTGTGCCGCGGAATTATGACTTTGGCCGTGAGGCGGTGCGGCCCAAACTGGCGATTTCCCTGAATTCTTCCAATGATCTCTCCCGCTCCGAGATCATGCCGCTGAACCGTAAATGGAAGATCGCAGAGCTGATGCAGGCTGCCCGGGAGTTTCCCTTGCGTCCCCGCGAACGTTTGACCTTCGAGTATGTGCTGCTGGAAGGGGTGAACGATTCGGTGGAGCACGCGCGCGAGGTCATCAGGTTGGTGAGGGATATTCGAGCCAAGGTCAATCTGATTGCCTTTAACTCCGGCCCAGGACTGGGATACACCACCCCGGACCAAGAGCGTGTGCTGCAATTTCAGCGCGTGCTGGTGCAGGCAGGGGTTCCGGCATTTATCCGAAAGCCCCGGGGAAGAGACATCTACGCGGCTTGCGGACAATTGAAGCGGACGATGGAAGAACGGCCAGCGGACAGCTTATTGAATCCGGGTGCGCTGGTTTAACTGGCAGTCCAGATACTCAAGAACCACTATTAAGAGATCTGCCGTATGCCCTGTGTCGGGGAAAAAAGCTCAGGATGAATTGCCCACGCCAGGGCGTGGAGTCCCTCGACCAGGTTCGGCGCGGGAGTGTTGAGCAACGCGTCGGAGATGCAGAAGACGCGGCCCGAGCGCACAGCGGCAGTCTGCTCCCATCCACGGTCGCGTACGATTGTTTCCAATGGAACCCGGTCCCCGGCGCCGCACCAGGCGGCGACAATTACCTCGGGATCGACCTGGCGAACCTCATCCGCGCTGGTGGTTTTTCCTGGTTCGCCCACAAAATCTCCTCCGGCGGCTTCAACTAGTTCCTTTACCCAATGCTGGGAGCGTATGAGCGGCTTGCCCCACTCTTCGCAGAATACCCGTGGCCGGCCGGGCAGCATTGCCGTGCGTTGGCGGACGTCCGCGATCTCCTTCTGCATTGCCATGGCCACACCCCGGCCTCTTTCGGCTGCTCCGGCAACTCCGGCAAGGATCACAATGTCTTTATAAATGTCGTCGAGCGTCCGGGGAGCAAAGCCAAGAAAACGGGCGCCGGATTTCAAGATTTCGGCCACCGCATTTTCCTGATAGGGAACCGAGGCGATTACGAGGTCGGGGTGGAGAGGAGCAATTTGTGCGGCCTGTGCTGTCCACGAGTCCGCAACAATGAGGCGGCGGCCGTCGCGCACTCCGGCGCAAACCTCGGCACAGTAGCGGGTACAGGCCACCACTCGCGAGAGTTCTCCCACGGATTCCAGAATTAAAGTAATGCTGGGCTGAAGCGAAACAATGCGCGCGGGGATAAAGTCGCCGGGCGCACCATCACCCTCAGGCGGTGAAACGGTAGCTTCAATTCCGGCAAGCGTTGATTCGATCTTTTCGCCACTCATAATTCAGTTTGGCGATGCATGATTTGTGATCGCCATGGCCCCGGGAATCTTCTAGGGAGATTTGGATCGTACGGATATCATATATCCGCAATCTTTTATCTGCGTTCGGGCTCTCCTTGGAGCAGATATATGGCGCGTACCTACAGACCA
>DASZRZ010000441.1:0-3802 GCA_035548935.1 Terriglobales bacterium | reverse complement strand
ACCGTCAGGGTGAATGGGCTGGACCATGAGCAGCTTGCGTCCCTCGTGAGAGGAATGTTTGCGTGTGGCAACCACCTCACCCAGAACACGACCGAGGATCATGCACCCACCCCAGCGGTGCGAGATAATCTCTGAGTAATCTGATCGACGATGCCGACGATGGTTGCGTCGGTGGGGGCCTCGCGATCCAGACCGAGCACGGCTTCGCGGCCCCGGCAGAAGTAAACAGTTTCGTGAACGCCGGCTCCCACCGCATCAATCGCAACCAGGGCCCGGCCCTTGGAAGTTCCGTCGGGCTTGATGGGCTGGATGAGCAGCAGCTTGTGTCCATCGAGGGGCGCAAACTTTTTGGTTGCCACCACCGTCCCGATCACCCTGGCGAGAATCATGGGCGCCCCCGTTGCAAGAAAGACCATGAGCGGTTGCGAGGCAAATTAGCGCCTCCTGCCGGAAGCCGGGGCCCTGCCGCCGCCGCCGCCATCCTTTGGCGAGGAGGGAGAGGGGTTGGCGGCAGAGGGCTGTTCGGATTCCAGATGAACGGCATCCACAATGCCCACCACGGCGCTATCGACCGGGGAGTCCTTGCCGGTGGCCATGCGCGCCGAGGATCCGCTTACGAGCAGGACGGTTTCGTGAACGCCCGCGCCGACAGCGTCCACGGCGACGATATGGGCTCCATCGGCAACACCGGCGGGCGTGATAGGACGGCACACCAGGAGCTTGCGGCCTTCCAGCCGCTCGTCCTTGCGTGTGGCAACAACCGTGCCGACAATGCGCGCCAAGATCATAAGGAAACTCTTCCGGATGGCGGCGTGGCTACGCGCTGATGCTTCTGGCGGTGGAGTGCCCGATGGGCAGCACATCTTCGAGGCTGCTGTGGGGGCGCGGAATTACGTGCACGGCGATCAGCTCGCCCACCCGGCGGGCCGCGGCCGCGCCCGCGTCGGTTGCGGCTTTCACCGCGGCCACATCGCCGCGAACCAGCGCGGTGACGTAACCGGAGCCGATTTTTTCCCAGCCGACCAGGGTTACCTTGGCGGCCTTTACCATCGCGTCGGAGGCTTCGATCATCGCCACCAGGCCGCGGGTTTCAATCATTCCTAATGCTTCACCCATCGCATCTCCAATTCATCTTCTATCTTGCGGATATCTTGCGGAACTAGTTTTTTCAGACTCGTAATTTTTGATCCAGCTTTTTCACACTCTTCCCAAGCGAATGCCAGTCGTGGATCCCGGCCCGATGTAAGGCCTACCAGCGGCGCTTGGAATGTCTTGCCGAATCTTCCATAACCTCTTCCACAATTCCCATCAGCTCTTCGCGTGTTACCAGAAACTTATCCTGCGGGGCGCTGCCCCCGGAAGGCAGAGATGCTCCCGTGGGCGCGGTTACCGGGCAGTTTGCGGCCAGAGAGGCCCGCGATCCGCTGGTGGCCTCGTACTTCTCGCGGGCAATCATGAGCTTGCTCACATCCTCCTGGCTGAGAAGCTGCTGCCGCCCGAGCTGATGCGATACCAGTGCGATGCGCGCAAAGTGCTCGACGGTCTCCATCTTCATGTAGGCCCGGAGCAGGTCGTCAGCATAGGTTACAACTCCGTGATTCGCCATCAGAATCGCATCGTAGTTGGGGACCAGCGGAGCCAGCGCATCGGTGAGTTCGGGCGTGCCGGGGGTGCCATAGCGGGCCAGGGGGATGCAGCCCAGCGAAAGCACGATCTCCGACACCAGCGCCTGATTCAGGGGCAGCCCCGCCGCAGCGTATCCCGTGGCCGTGGGTGGATGGGCATGGACCACGCCGCGGATATCCGGGCGGAGCCGGTAGATCAGCAGGTGCATGGCGATTTCGCTGGAGACGTTGCGGCGGCCCATCACCTTGCGGCCCTGCATATCCACCACCACCATGTCCTCGGGCTCCATCATGCCCTTGGAGATCGAAGTGGGAGTGCTCAGAATGGTGTCATGATCGAGGCGGACGGAGAGATTTCCGTCGGTGGCCGAGACCAGGAATTTTTCGTGCAGCAGACGTCCGTAGCGGACGATGTCTTCCCGGTGCTGGCGTTCGCTCTTCATTTTCTACAAATGTAGTTATTAGGCGAGTCCAAAAGAAAATGTATGGTACCCCAGCGCATTGAGGACAGGCAAATATAAGGAATCATGTAATTTGTTAAGGGCGAAGGCGCGCAATGCGACCTGACTATGGCCGGTCATCCCGGCATGATTTGAAGGAGAAAGCCAAAAACTTGCTGGTCCGCGACTACGACTACCACCTGCCGGAAGAGCTGATTGCGCAGGAGCCACTGGCAAGCCGCTCCGGCTCCCGCATGCTGCACATGGTGCGGGCTACAGGGGCGCTTACGGATGGCCGGTTCCAGCAGTTTCCGGAGCTGCTGCGAGAGGACGATCTGCTGGTGTTCAACGATACGCGGGTTTTTCCGGCGCGATTGTTCGGGAGGCGCAGCGGTCAGCGGGCGCAGAGGGTGAGCGCGGAGAATCCGGCGGCGAAGAGCTTTCTGGCTGGGCGGGTGGAGGTGCTGCTGTCCCGGCAGGTGGCGGAGTTCGAGTGGGAGGCGCTGGTGCGTCCGGGACGGAAGATCGGCATTGGCGAGCGGCTGTTTTTTGAGGCGGAGAAAATCCAGGGGAAAGAAGATGCCGCGGCGGGAGAAGAAAGAGCGCCGCTGCTGGAAGCCGAGGTGACCGGACGCGGCGAGCACGGAGAGCGGCGGCTGCGATTCGCGCCGGTTCCGGATTTCTTTCACCGGATTCAACAGGTGGGACATGTGCCGCTGCCGCCCTACATTGCGCGGTCCGATCAAGGCGAGGATCGCGAGCGCTACCAGACGGTGTATGCGCGGGAGCCAGGGGCGATCGCCGCGCCCACAGCGGGATTGCACTTTACGGCGGAAATACTGGAGAAGATATCCCGGCGCGGTATTGAAAGAGCGCATGTGACCCTGCACGTGGGGCTGGGAACCTTTCAACCGGTGCATGCGGAGCGGGTGGAAGATCACCGGATGCATACCGAGCGCTACCAGATTTCAGAAGAGGCCGCGGGGCAGATCAATCGCGCCAAAGAGGCTGGCCGCCGGATTGTAGCTATTGGTACGACGACGGTGCGGACGCTGGAGTTTGCAGCCCTGGCTGGAAAGGGGAGAGTGGAGGCGGGCAGCGGCGAAGCCGATATTTTTATCTATCCGGGGTTCGAGTTCCGGATGGTGGGGGCGATGCTGACCAACTTCCACCTGCCGAAATCGACGCTGCTCATGCTGGTGTCGGCGCTGGCCGGGCAGGAGCGGGTGCTGGCTGCATACCGGCATGCGGTGGAGAAGAGGTACAGGTTTTATTCGTACGGGGATTGCATGTTCGTGGAGTAGTGGACGAGCAAAGTGCGCTGCTTTTTTCAAGCGGGCAAGTTTCAAGGCCGAGCCAGTTTGAAGCCCTTACAGGCATAGCTGAGGCTAGCGGCTCCGGTAGACCACCCTGCCGCCGACGATGGTTGCCACGACCTTGCCCGTGAGCTTCCACTTATCGAAGGGAATGTTGTGCGATTTGGAGGGAGATGCCGCGGCATCGTAGGTCCACTTTTTGCGGGGATCGAAGAGCGTGACATCGGCGTGTGAGCCTGCCGCGAGGGTTCCGCGTCCACTCAAATTGAAAATGCGCGCGGGATTGGTGGAGAGCAGTTCGATGATGCGGCCCAGGGGGATTCCGTTTTTCAGGTGCAGAAAGGTGATGGACAGAGCCAATGAGGTTTCGAGTCCGGTAATGCCGAAGGGAGCACGATCAAACTCCACCAGCTTCTCGTGG
>DASZRZ010000440.1:0-7268 GCA_035548935.1 Terriglobales bacterium | reverse complement strand
TGTCCGGTTGCCGTCGGACCGTTCCTCACTTTGCACTTGCTGCGGTCGAAGCTGGCCAGGTGGCCGCTGCCTGCCAAAGCCGTCCAGACGATTCCCTTCGTGTCCACGTCGATGCCACGCGGCGTATAAGCGGTAATTCCGGGGGCTTTGGGGTTCTCGTAAGGCGGCTCGTATATTTCGGTCATGCATGTCTCGGGGGGATTCGAGCCCGGAGATATGCGGACGATCTTCCCCGGCATGGGAAGCACATTTGCATACCAGATGGCCCCATCCAGTGCGTTATAAGCAACGCCGTAGCCCACTGCGGGAATAAACCGGTCAAGTTCGGGGTCGGCCGGTTCATTGGGATTGGTATAAGCCCCGGTTTTCCCGTCTCCGTTGTAGTCGACGATCGGGCGGCACCATCCCTGCGCCTTTTCTACGTTGTGCGTCTCATCCCAAATGCGCGTATTGAACCAGCCAGCCCCGCCCGCACCCCGGGAGATGCTGAAGACAATCAGTTCGTCTCGTTTGCCGTTTTGCCGGGCGGTCAACGTATGCTGTGTCCGGAAGCACAGATCGATGAGGTCGATTTTCCCCGTCTTGGGATCGTAAACATCAACTCCCCATCCATCGGTGTGCTCGATCGGATAGGTTCTGGCAAAGGGATTCATGGATCCGGCTTTACAGAAAGCCGGGCTCACAGGCGCGCGATTCTGAACATTCACCCATATCCTTCCCATGCTGTCCATGCTGGGCGTATGGGCATTGATCGGATCGTTCCAGATGAGCTTGTCGCCCCAGGTGGGGTACGGCAAATCCATCGTCTGCGGGGTCCACGTGGTCAGCAGCTTGCGGTCTTCTTCTCCATTCCGCAGCGGCAGCTTGACCGAAGAGCTCACGTGTTCGACCGGATCCACAATCTCAAGTGAACCCTGCGACCAATCGGCTCCAAATATCTTCCCGTAGGCATTCATGGTGGGCTTCAGCTTGTTCGTGCTGATGATGTCATGCACAAATGACACGGGAATCGAAAAATCCCAAAGTGTGATCACCACGTTTCGTTCCAGGCCCTTTGGACGCGGTGGCGCAGCAGGCACCTCTCCGGCGTGAATGCGCGTGCTCCAGTCGATAAACATCTCCATCCCGCGCTCGTGGCCCAGGTTGTTCAGGCGCTCGGCCATACTCGTCTGACCTATCCGGGTGACTCGCTCCCACGCTTCTCTCGTCGGACTCACCGCGCGTTGGGCCCTCGTTCCAAACTGGTGGCAGCTATTGCAGCCGGTCTTCATGGTTTCGATAAACTCGGCCTGAGTCTTGATCTGGCGGGGGCCGGTACCCATAACGTTGGATTCCATCGTCAGGCCGCGGCTCAACTCCCCGCCCGGCTTCCCGGCGGCGGGGATCTCCATGGGAAAAGCGCTCTTGGGCGGCACCTGGGCCAGCGAAAACCAATAGTTCGCCGGGTAATACTGCGCAGCGGCTTGCGCGCTGGGAGCAATCACCGCAGACAAAGCATAGGTGTTGCCCGGTTTCGCCTCGATAGGCCTGGAATCCACCAGGCCATAGCCGCGCACCCATATCTTGTAGTTCACCTTGGGGAGATCGGGGATGAGGTAGCGTCCATGATCGTCGGTGACCACGATCTTGCGGAATTTGGTAGGGAGATCGGTGGTTTCGGCGATTACCCAGACGCCCGCTTCCGGGCCGTTTGAACTAGTTACAACGCCGCCAATGTCATCTGCGTCCACAGCAACAAAAGCGCCGTCCCGCTGTGTCCCGCCCTGCTGCGGACGCGGACGCGCCTGTGCACAGACAGCCAAAATGGTCCACGTGGCCAGCAATATTCCAAGCGACCTACGCATCGTCGTTTGCCTCATGGTGTCTGGTTGCTGTGGAACCAGAAGATAGACAACTCCAGAACCTTTGGTCCGACACCAAAACCTTCAATTGTTCGCGCTTGCAGTTTGTAGCGGTGTGGCCCCAGAGCGTAAGAACAGCCTTACGCAGGGAAAGTCGCCATCAAGTGCGAGGGAGGTTAGCAACGCTATTATTGAATGTCAACTCCACCTACAGGCCAGAGAGTGCGCCCGGTATCCATGGTCCGATCCTTCGAAATTCCGCAGGCAGATTTGGTCACAAGCGGGCTGGCGCTTCTTCCCGCCACAGACCGAGGGCCTTCTGCGCGGCTCGGTCGGAGAAGCTGAAGAGCACGGCATTCTCGTGCGCGGTGTGCGCAATATGCGCCCACGATGGAGCCACGAAAATGTCGCGCGGTCTCCAAGCCAGTGTCTGGCCGCCGATGCGGCTTTCTCCCGTCCCCTCAACAACCGAGTAAACCGTGGCGTCGGTGCTGCGGTATCTCTCTCCGTGAAATCCTTGAGGCAGATACTGGAGGAACGCGGCGATCATGGGCATGGGGTAACCGCCGGTTGCGGGATTCGCATACTGCGCCTTGGCGCCATGGCAAATATGAACCGGCCCATTGCGATACATCTGCTCGAGCACCTCCCGGCTTCGCGAGTATGGGTAGGCAAACACCGGCGCGGAGAGGCTGGTGGGCTTGTACTCCACCGGCAGCAGGTTGGCGCCGTACCTCATCAGCGCATCACCCTCGCGACGGCTCACCGGCTGGATTTCCTGCGAATGACGCTCAAAAAAACTCGCGTCGAACATGTTGACAATGGGAATATCGAGCCCATCCAGCCAGACAACCGGTTCACTGCCGGGGTTTCCGTGGTCGTGGAATGTCCACGAGGGCGTCAGGATGAAATCCCCCGGGTGCATGGTGGTCCGTTCGCCGTCAACCGCTGTGTAAGCGCCCTCGCCTTCCACCACAAAGCGGAGCGCACCCGCAACGTGGCGATGCGTCGGCGCCGTTTCCCCGGGGAGAATCAATTGCAGTCCTGCATAGAGACTCTGCGTGATCTGCGACATCCCGCGGAGTCCCGGGTTCTCCAGGATCAGTACGCGCCGCTCCGCTTCTTTTGCCGTGATCAATCGCCCGCCCTCCATGATGAGCGGGCGCAGTTCGTCGTATTTCCAGAGCATCGGTTGCGTCAGTGGGCGCGGTTCTGGAGGAATCAGGCGTCCCAGAACCTCCCACAGAGGAGCGGTGCTCTTCTCTTCGAGGCGCGCGTAAAAGTCGAGCCGCTCGGCTGAGATAGCCATGTTCGCGGCAACCGTGGTGGCAGCCTTTGTGTTCGCCTCTCCTTTTAGCATCATGACCCGGCACCTCCGCCTGACCGGTAGATCTCCCGCGGCGCGCACCCGGCGCGTTTCGGTCGGATGCTAGACTTGTGACCCCAAAGCGGTCAAGCTTGGGCTACTTCGGACTCAAGCATCATAGCCATGAACCGAAACCCGTTTTTTCACGGCATCATCCATGACATCTATTTCGCTCAGGGGCTGAGATGAACGCATCCGCGAACCAAGCCAGGTTCGACATCTCGGAGGCTATCGACAACTGCCCCGTTGGGCGCTTCCATGCTCGCATTTACGCGCTGTGTTTGATATGCCTCGTCATGGATGGCTTCGACCTGCAGGCACTCGGGTTTGCTGCCCCTGCCCTGATCAACGATTGGGGCATAAAAAGCCCGGCGTTGGGGCCAGTGTTCGGAGCTGGCAACCTGGGGGTGCTCGTGGGCGCACTCGTGTTCAGCGTGGTTGCCGACAAAGTGGGGCGCCGGCCTGTGCTGATTGGGGCGACCCTTTTCTTCTCGATCGCCACCCTCTGGAATGCCCGGGTTACATCCGTACCGGAGTTGCTTATCATCCGGTTTTTTTCCGGGATCGGCCTGGGGTGCATCATTCCCAATGCGACTGCCCTGGTGGGGGAGTACAGCCCGAAGCGCCTCCGCGTCTCCGCCATGGCCACCATTTCGGTTGGGTTCACCCTGGGAGCCGTGATGGGCGGCATCATCTCCGCGATTTTAATTCCTTCCTATGGATGGAGATCGGTGTTTTATTTCGGAGGCGCGGTGCCACTGGCAATTGCGGCTGCGATGTTTCTGTGGCTTCCGGAATCGTTGCAGTTTCTGGTTCTACGGGGCAAGCCGCGCGAGCGTGTCACCAAGTGGCTTTCCCGAATTACTTCGACCGCGCGCGTCGGCCCATCAGCTGAATTTTTTGTTGGTGAACAAACCCGGAGCGGCGTTCCTTTCGCGAACCTTTTTCGTGAAGGCCGCGCTCTGGGCACAAGCTTGATTTGGGCCGTGAACTTTTTGAATCTGCTGAACCTTTATTTCCTGTCCAGTTGGCTGCCGACGGTGGTGCGGACTGCGGGGTATTCCCCCTCCACGGCTGTGCTCGTCGGCACAACCCTGCAGATCGGCGGCGCGCTTGGTACGCTATGGCTGGCATGGATGGTCTCGCGGTTCGGCTTCACCCCGGTGCTTACCGCGTGCTTCGCCGTGGCCTCGCTTGCCGTGGCATCGCTGGGCCAACGGAGTTTGCCGCTCATGGGACTCTACGTTGTGGCATTCCTTGCAGGGTTATGTATCGTCGGCGGGCAGCCAACTATTAATGCGTTGTCGGGCAGCTACTATCCAACGTACCTGCGCTCTACAGGCATCGGCTGGGGACTTGGAATAGGACGCCTGGGGGCCATAATAGGGCCGGTGCTTGGTGGCGAGTTCATGCGGCGGCAGTGGCCTTCGGAGCAGTTGTTTTACGCAGCCGCAGTCCCGGTTGTAATCACGACGGCGATGATGTTCTCAATGCGATGGGTTATCCGGCCGCCTCTTGCCACGCATGGTCCGCTGACCTGACGGCCAGGATTTTTGATCGACTTATTCCGGATATTTTACGGCAGCAGTGATCACGATCGTTAATGCGGTTACCAAACAATAAGCGGCGTTTTGAATGGGGCGGATGTGTCAATAAAGGTTGCGATCCTCGACGACTATCAAAATATCGCGCTTCAGATGGCGGAATGGTCCATTCTGAAGGGCAAGGTGGAAATCACCGTTTTTTCCGATCATCTTTCCGATCCAGAGCGGATCGTGGAACGCCTCACGCCTTTTGACGTGGTGTGTGTGATGCGCGAGCGGACCCCCATGACCCGGGCTATTCTTGAACGCCTGCCTAATTTGAAGTTGATCTGTTCCACGGGGATACGCAACGTTTCCATCGATCTCAAGGCTGCACAGGAGCGCGGAATCACGGTTTGCAGCACGGGATACACGCATCATGGAGCCGTTGAAGTCACCTGGGCTCTCATCCTGGGAATCGTACGCAACCTCCCTGAGGAAGTCTCCGCTATGCGGACCGGGAAGTGGCAGGTCTCCCTGGGCGGAGATTTGGCGGGGAAAACTCTTGGAATTGTTGGCCTCGGGCGCATCGGCTCGGAAGTGGCAAGGATTGCGAACGCTTTCAAAATGAACGTGATCGCCTGGAGCCCGAACCTCGTTTCCGAAAAAGCCGCGAGCCATGGCGCAACCCTGGTCACCAAGGAAGCTTTATTTCGCGAATCGGATATTGTCACTCTCCATTTGATCCTGGGGGCGCGTTCCCGGGGAGTTGTGGGGGCCACCGAGCTAAGCTGGATGAAGCCAGGCGCATATCTGATTAACTCATCCCGCGGACCACTGGTCGACGAAGAAGCGCTCATCAGCACGTTGCAAAGACGAGCGATTGCGGGCGCCGCTCTTGACGTCTATGACAGCGAGCCATTGCCGGAATCGCATCCTTTCCGTTCCCTCAAGAATGTGGTGGCCACGCCGCATGTCGGATTTGTTACTCGTGAGACCTATGGGATTTTCTTTCGCGATACGGTGGAAAATATTTCGGCGTGGCTGAGCGGCAATCCTGTGCGGCTCATGAGTTTGTAAACGCTGCCTGAATTGCGCCGGTTAGGAAACTTGTCCTACCCTGAGGAGCCAATTCTTTTCGATATTAACGTGTTGATGCCCTTTCTCGATGATGAGGGCCACTACTAGGTCCATCGCTCACACTCTTGCACAGCGTTCCCGCCTTCCTCCATCATAATGGCGTGGGTTTGGAAGAGTGACGCGACGCCCTAATTGTTTGCTAGAGGATCAATCAGCGTTTGCAGCTAGTTGCGGCAGGCCCGCCAGTTCTTGCACCGGTACCGTAAGAGGGTGCTTCTTCTATTTCGAGCGATGCTACGATGGTCGAAGAGAACTAATGACAAACAAACTTCGAGAGGAGCTGATAAGAGTCGAGGCCGCGCTCCAGGCAGCCAAGCAGATCCTCGCGCGTCAGGAATACGTTATAACCGATCAGCAGGCGCAGCTACGGATTCCGCTGGTCATCAGCCTCATAGACCAAGCGATTGAGCATCACGAAGCGATGCTGTTGCTCATCACTCGAGATATGACTGGCTCAGCATTTGCGCTGGCTCGATCGGTTGTTGAGGGTGTATACCGCGGCCTCTGGATCAACCAAGGTGCGACCCATGAGGAGATCCAACGCTTTACTCAGAAGGACGAGATCTCAATCAGCATGGGCAAGCTCTCTGAGGTGATTGATGCTAGCAACAATACGGAAACGTTCTTCGCTGACTTGAAGAAGCGATCTTGGGACGTGTTGAACAGCTACACTCACAACGGGATGATGCAGCTCAGTCGCCGGTTCACTGGAACCGATCTCCAGCCAGCATATACCGACGGGCAGATAAGCGAAATCATGACGATTGTGACGACGCGCATCCTCCTCCTCATCATGAGTTTCCTTGGGCTTCGCGGTCACGCGAACGAGCGCGCCGAAGTGGAAGCACTTCTGAAGTCCTTGTGTTTGAGTTAAGCCATCCTTTCTTGAATCACCTTCTGCCTCAGTGGTGAAAACGAATCCCCGCTCTCGCTTGGGGCGTGTGCTTTAATGCTTCCGGCGATGTGAAGGGCCAATCGAAGACAAACGGAAGGTAGACCGGGAATGCCGATTACCGAGAGAACGCCGATGGTCGTCAACCCAACGAGTCCGGAGCGGGGCCTTTTCGTTCTGGTGGCCATATTGCTGCTGGCGGTCTCCGCCTATGCGCAATCGGAGCTGAATCTGAGCGGCGCAATCGATACCCGCGTCCACAGCGGTCCCGACAGCGTTCGCCGCTCCATCGATGCCGACGACCTGGCGCAGCTTGCAAAAAAACAGGGTATGCGCGGGCTGGTGCTGAAGAACCATTGGGAGCCGACCGCCGCGCTCGCCTACATGGTGAGCAAGCAGGTTCCCGGTGTTGAGGTTTATGGCGGCATCGTGCTGGACCAGTCGGTCGGCGGAATCAACCTTGAAGCCGTGAAGCGCATGGCCATGATGAAGGGCGGTTTCGGCCG
>DASZRZ010000439.1:0-3827 GCA_035548935.1 Terriglobales bacterium | reverse complement strand
TTAATTTTCCACTTGGGATTGGCTTCTTCTATGACTTTCCATAGTCGCGGGCGCCAGCGGTACAGATTTTCAGAGATGTGGCGGTGGATACAAGTCCTGGGCTGTTAGCTTGCATATTTCATTTCAGTGAAGGAAGATGCTCCTCGCTTTTTTGCGGGCAGACGCGACGTAAGTATGAAGAGGCACGTATCCATGGATCAAAAGATCAGGGAACAAAAGACCGGAGATCAAAAGACCGGGTTTCACTATGGCCATGAGGTTCTCAATCTTTACGACGAGTTCGCGCATGGAGGTATCACGCGGCGGGAGTTTGTCGACCGTGCCGCAAAGTTTGCCCTGGGCGGTTTAACCGCCGCCGCCCTGCTGGAGACCCTGTGCCCGAATTATGCCTTGGCGGAGCAGGTTGCCAGGGGCGACTCGCGTTTGGAATCCGGATATGTGGATTATGCCTCCCCGAAGGGAACGGGGAAGGTGCACGCCTACATGAGTCGTCCAGCTAAGCCAGGAAAATGGCCGGGGGTGATCGTGGGGCATGAGGCGGGCGGACTGAATCCCTATGTTGAAGACGTGGCGCGGCGGCTTGCCTTGCTGAACTTCATTGCACTGGCGCCGGACGCATTGAGTTCCGTGGGTGGTTATCCGGGGGATCAGGAAAAGGGCAGCCAGATGCAGTCCAAACTTGACCGCAACCTGTTGACCGAAGACTTCGGCGCGGGAGTCACCTTTTTACAGTCTCATGCGCAGTGTACGGGCAAGGTGGGCATGGTTGGATTTTGTTTTGGAGGAGGTATCGCCTGCGAACTGGCGGTACGCATGCCGGGAACTCTTACGTCGGCAGTATCCTATTACGGACGGCAGCCTAAGACCGAGGATGTCGCCAAAATTAAGGCACCCCTGCAAATACACTTTGCAGAGGTGGACAACGCGGCAAATCCTGGATGGCCGGCTTTTGAAGCGGCCTTGAAGGCAAACAAGATCGAATACACGGCTTACTCCTACCCAGGAACCCATCATGGGTTCCACAATGACTCCACCCCGGCGCGCTACAACGATGAAGCGGCGAAACTTTCGTGGCAGCGAACGGTTGAGTTCCTCAACAAAACATTGCGCTGAGTTCTGCCTGCCGCAAACGAAGAGGAGCGGCCCTGCGTTATTCTCTCCATAAATTTTATGAGGGTTCGTGTAGAGCCAATCTTCGGCTAGTATCGGGTCCAGCGGAATCCCAACACTTATAACCCAGGTCTGAAAGCACCATCCGCAATGGGTGAATGGAGGCAACGTGCAACTCGCGCATAAATCCCGAATTGGCTGGTGGGCAACAGGACTGCTTGCAGGCCTTGCATTCATGGCAGGTTCTAACCGGCTTGGAGCTGCTCCAGCCCAGGAACCCGCCGGGACAAAGCCTCAGCCTGAGATAGCAATCGACGACGACGGCACCTACCACTTGCCCGCCCAGGCAATCCCCATGTCAAAGCTGATGACGCCCGAGATGCGGCAAAATCTCATCTATGACAACCGGATGCGGCAGGACCCTAAAAACACGGGAAGGCAGCCCGACGGGACGAGCATCATTTACAAGCCTTACATGGAGCGCCAGCAGGCTTTGTACGCTCTCGACAAGACCGACACCAAAATCGGTGGCGTGCATGTGTACGTGTACACACCGAGAGAGGGCATTCCCACCAGGAACAAGGAAAGGGTGCTCATCCAGCTGCACGCCTCCAATTGCTGGGTATATTGCTCGGAGCTGGCATCGCAGCCCTTCGCGTCGGTCGGCCAGGTCAAGGTAGTCAGCATCGACTACCGGGAGCCACAATTTACGGCAGGCATGGAAGACCTCACCAATGTCTATTCGGCCCTGATCAAGACATATAAGCCGCAGAACGTTGCCATTTACGGCTGCTTCCGGGGAGGAGCCATGGCCATGCGCTCCGTTGTATGGTTCGAGCGGCACAATCTGCCCAAGCCGGGAGCTATCGGCGTTCTGTGCTCCAACCTTGAAGGCGAACTAGGCGACGCCGGCTATATTGGAAGCGAGCTGGGAACGGGGAAAGTACTCAACCTTGAGGAATTCCGCAAGCAACGGGAGCTGGGGGATATCGATCCCAACGACCCGATCTACAATCCCACGGATCATCCAGAGATTGCGGCCAAGTTCCCTCCTACCATCTTTATTTCTGGAACCCGCTCCATGGAACTAAGCCGCTCGGCCCATGCCCACATCCAGCTCGTAATGGCCGGGGTGGACGCAAGGCTTCACGTATTTGAAGGCGGCAAGCATCACTTCTGGTACGATCCCGCGCCGCCCGAGTCGAAGCAGGTGTACGAAATTGTCACCAGGTTTTTCGAGCAGCACTCCACCAAAAACATTAACTTGCTGCAATACATCCACCGGCGGTAGGCCGTGTTCGTGCATGCAAACCGTCGCCCTTGACGAAATCCGCAACGCTTCGCACAGACTGCGCGGCGTTGCGGTTCGTACCCCGCTTATCCCATGGTTTGGAGATCACTCCCGGAGCCAACAGGAACCCCGGCTATGGTTGAAAGCCGAGAGTTTGCAGCCCATCGGCTCCTTCAAACTTCGCGGCGCCTATAACAAAATTGCCAGCCTGCCGGAAGAGGAAAGGCGGCGCGGGGTCATTACCTACTCCAGCGGAAATCACGGTCAGGGTGTGGCCTATGCCGCCCGCGCCCTGGGGATTCGTTCCATAGTGGTAATGCCCGCGAGCGCCCCGGCGCTCAAGATCAAAGCCACCCAAAACCTGGGTGCGGAGGTCGTTCTGGTGGGTCCCACGAGTTCGGAGCGGAAGCGGTGTGCCGAAGCCCTGGCCGCCACAAACGGCTACATCATCATTCCTCCCTACGACGATGAACAGATCATCGCCGGACAGGGAACCATCGGACTGGAGATCCTCGAGGACCTTCCCACCGTTGACTGCGTGCTGGTTCCGGTGGGTGGCGGAGGCTTGATCAGCGGCGTTGCCGCGGCACTCAAGCTGACCCGGCCTGAGGTCCGCGTGATCGGAGTGGAGCCCGAGCTTGCCGCCGATGCCAAGGCCAGCTTCCATTCCGGACGAATTATTGAGCTCACGGCGGAAGAGGCGCCCCGGACCATCGCGGATGGACTGCGAACTCAAAGCCTGGGCAAATCCAACTTTGAACACATCCGGAGGTACGTGCACGGCATCCTCACGGTAAGTGAGCAGGAAATCTACGGAGCGATGCGGCTGCTCGCGCTCGACGCCAGGCTAACCGCCGAGCCCAGCGGCGCGGTGGCCTTCGCCGCGTACCTGTATCGCACCATGGAATTGCCCAACGCCGGGAATAGGGTTGCCATTATCAGCGGCGGCAATGTGGACCCCTCCCTTCTGGCGGAGGTTGTTGCCGGCAATCCCCCGGCGGTGGGCGGCCAGTAAAAAACCGGGCTTGAGCAGGCATATCGAAATTTGAAACTGCGAGAGTAGAATCTCAATATCTCCCGGGGATGGGAGCGTTCGGCATGCTGAAATTTTCTATTACGCCATACCGTCTCACGTCGAAGTACGTATTCACACTCTCTCTGTCTTTATTACTGGCCCTTTCCGCCTTGGGACAGAATCCTCAGGTTCAGGTCGGGAAGATCGAGCGTGCCGTCATGGTGCGCGAGGCGCAAATTTATATCTCGCCCGACTCCAGCTCCTCCAAGTTGGCGATAATTGAGCGTGGCCGCGAGGTCGCCATGCTGGAAAAAGGTGGAGGACAGTGGCTGCATGTGCTGGCCACCATCCGCGAGGGCGGCGAACAGGGCGACAAGACGGTCACCGGATGGATTGTGGACAAGGGCGTTG
>DASZRZ010000438.1:0-3178 GCA_035548935.1 Terriglobales bacterium | reverse complement strand
CTGCTCTGACCGGTTTACGGGACTGGCAATCCCTTCTTCCCGGTCGAATTCATCACCTCTCATTTCATGAGAGGCCGGATTGCGCGGACATTCAGCCGCTGCAATCGACTCCTGCCTTACACCCTGCGGCGCTTGGGGGGACGGCAGCCGTTATGCGGAATCGGCGTCGAGTCCTTGATATTCCGCACATCCAGACCCGCTGCGGAAAGCGCCCGGATTGCCGACTCGCGACCCGAACCCGGCCCGCTCACCCGGACTTCCACGCTCCGGACGCCGTGCTCCCGCGCCTGGTTGGCGGCATTCATGGCCGCCTGCTGTGCCGCGAAGGGAGTTCCCTTGCGCGATCCGCGGAACCCCAGCGACCCTGAACTCTTCCACGAGAGCGTGTTGCCCTCGGTATCGGAAATAGTCACGATCGTGTTGTTGAACGAAGCCTGAATGTGAACAACCCCAAAAGGCACCGAGCGCCGCTCACGCTTCTTGAACGTCTTCTTCTTGCCCTTTTTTTCCGGTGCGCCTGCGGCGCCTGCCTGTGCTTTTGCCATATCGAATCTCTCAGCTCCCGCTTTTCCTGCCACCCATCTCCCGGTACGGAGGCTACGTCTTGGCGGCTGTCTTCTTCTTGTTGGTCACAGTTCCCTTGCGCGGACCCTTCCGGGTGCGGGCATTGGTATGCGTGCGCTGGCCGCGGACAGGAAGATTCCTGCGGTGCCGGTACCCGCGATAGGAGCCGATTTCAATCAGCCGCTTGATGTGCATGGAGATGTCTTTGCGTAGATCACCCTCCACTGCACCCTGGGTCTCAATCACCTGGCGAATCCGGTTGACCTCGTCCTCGTGCAAGTCCTGCAGCTTCTTGTCGCCATCGACATTGGCCGCCTCGCAAATACTGGCCGCGCGCGGCTGACCGATGCCGTAGATGTACGTCAAAGCGATTCTGATGTGCTTGTTGCGCGGAAGATCCACGCCTGCAATACGGGCCATTTTTTCCTCATTCGAACCGGGCGATCACCGTTACGAGATCAGCCTTGTCGTTGCTTGTGCTTCGGATTTTCGCAGATCACCCGGACCACACCGCTGCGGTGGATGACTTTGCACTTGTCGCAAATTTTCTTTACCGACGCTCGAACCTTCATAATTTCCGTTTCCAGTTTCAGATCTCGATCTTCCCATCACCAGCCATGCGGCAGGCCGTTACTTATATCGATACACGATGCGTCCGCGCGTCAGGTCGTAGGGAGAAAGCTCCACGGCCACCCGGTCTCCCGGCAGGATGCGGATGAAATTCTTGCGCATCTTTCCGGACACATGCGCCAGAACCCGGTGCTTGTTTTCCAGCTCCACCCGGAACATCGCGTTGGGCAGCGGCTCCACCACCACCGCCATTACCTCTATAGCATCTTCCTTGCTCATGCACTCCTTCAGGAAACCGCCGCACAAAAATCCCGCATGCCTCAGGCAGTCAGAATGAGAGGTCCCCCGGCGGTTACCGCAACACTATGCTCGAAATGAGCACTGAAACTTCCGTCCGTCGTCACCGCTGTCCAGCGGTCCTCCAGCAATCGCGCTCCAGGACTGCCGGCATTGACCATCGGTTCGATGGCCAGAACCATGCCTTCCCGCAGGGTCGCGCCCTGGCCGCGCACACCGTAGTTCGGAACTTGCGGCTCCTCATGCAACCGCCGGCCAATTCCGTGACCAACAAACTCCCGCACCACGCTGAACCCGCTGGCTTCCACCAACTCCTGCACGGCGGCGCCAACATCTCCCACCGTCTGGCCCACGCGCATCTCTTCAATGGCGCGGTAAAGCGAAGCCTCGGTCACTTCCAGCAACCGCTTCAACTCGCCATCGAGGGGCTGGCTTACCGGCACCGTAATCGCCGCATCGCCGTAAAAACCGTCCAGCACCACGCCGCAGTCGATGGAAACGATATCTCCCTCTTTCAGCACGCGCTTATCCGAAGGGATACCGTGAACAATCTCATTATTGATCGAGGTGCAGAGTACGCAGGGATAATCGTAATACCCCTTGAAGGCCGACTTGGCCCCCAACTCCCGAATCTTCTTCTCCGCCGCCCGCTCCAGGTCCATCGTCGTGCTGCCCGGAGCCACCATGGCCTTCAGCATGTCCAGAACCTGGCGGACAATGCGGCCACTGCGGCGCATCTTTTCCAGCTCAGCGGGAGACTTACAGACGATCGCCATTCTCGATAATGCCCAGCACCTCTGCCATCACCGTATCCGTCGGCCGGTTCCCATCAATTTCGTACAGCCTTCCCTGGGCCTTGTAATACTCCGCCAAAGGGAGGGTCTGTTGCTCGTAGGCCCGAAGACGCTCGGAAATCACATCCTCGTGATCGTCACGCCGGGCTATGAGCCGGAGGCCATCAACGTCACAATGATCTGCGATACGGGGAGGCTTAGAGTAAATATTGTAAATCCGCCCACAGGTGGGACACGAACGGCGTCCTGCCAGCCGATGCAGCAATTGATTGTATCCCACGTTGATCTTTATAACAACCGGCGCAATCCTCCGCAGCCCATCGGTTTCAAACAGGCGCGTCTGCAAATAACGGTCGAGCCATTCGGCCTGAATTACCGTCCGTGGAAACCCGTCCAGAATAAATCCCCGGATACAGTCGGGCCGGTTGATCCGCTCGGCCACCATCTCGCATACCAGATCGTCGGGAACCAGCTCCCCGCGATCCATGATGCTCCGGGTCTTCTCACCCAGTTGGGTTCCCTGAACCACATGCTCCCGCAGAATGTCCCCGGTGGAAACCTGGGGAACTCCATAGAGCGACATCATGCGCTTGGCCTGGGTTCCCTTGCCCGCTCCCGGTGGCCCCAGCAAAATGATCGGACCTATCGTTACCCGCTTGGTCATGGCGACGGCCCCTGGTTCCATAGTCGACTCCGCCCTCTGATTTCCGCTTTGAGCAGCGGCCTAAAACCAGAAACCAGGCTTTTAACATTCCCCCAGGATCACCAGCTTGTATCATAACTACGCCGTAAGGCCGAATGCCCCCGCACCCTTGAAACCAACAGCGGCAGATTTCCTACCAGGAACGGCGGCCCCGGATTCTTCCACTTCTCGGCGTAAACCCCTCATAATGACGCATGATGAGCTGGGCTTCCACCTGCTGCACGGTATCAATCGCCACTCCCACAACAAT
>DASZRZ010000437.1:0-2890 GCA_035548935.1 Terriglobales bacterium | reverse complement strand
GGAGTATGAATATGCTCTCGGCCTCAAGGGCCTTCAGGTGGTCGAGCCGGTTGCTCTGCTCGGTCCCTGTGCCTGGCAAAACCATGGTTGAATCGGTCATCGTTACACCTTACCGGCCAACTGCAAAGTTGTGTTCACGTCCTGCTGTTCGACTGCACCCGGCCATCCGCGCGCGGCCTTGCTCACCGCTGGACCTATCACCAGCAATCTGGGCTTCGGCGCCGCGGGAATACCGGCCAGCCACTCCACGGTACCGTACTCGCTCTGTTCCTCAGGTAAAGACGCCTGCGATATCACCGCGCAGGGCGTCTGGGGATCCATCCCTGCTTCGATCAGTAACCCCGCAAGGCTTTGTTGCTCACCCGGCATGTAAACCACAATGGTCGCACCCGTTGCCACCGCCGCCGCCCAATCGGTAACGCTGTTTCCATCGCAGGCATGCCCCGAGACGATCAGCACCGCCGAAGAGAGTCTGCGGTCGGTGAGGGAAAACCGTCCGCTCGCCGCCGCGCTTAGTGCCGACGTCACGCCCGGAACCACCTCGAAACGCACTCCGGCAGCCTGCAAGGCATCCATCTCTTCCCCGGCGCGCCCGAACAGAAGTGGATCGCCACCCTTCAACCGTACAACACGTTTGCCCGTCCTGGCGTGCGCGATCAGCGAAGCGTTGATGTCTGCCTGGGGGACGTGCTTTCCCCCGGCTCGCTTGCCCACATTTTCCACTTCGGCGTCCGGTGGCAGCAGCGAGAGAATTTCCGGACCGACCAGATCGTCGTGCAGAATCACATCGGCGGCTTTCAGCAGACGTAGCGCCTTCAAGGTAAGCAGCTCAGGATCGCCCGGACCAGCCCCGACCAGATAAACCTTCCCCACGGCCCGGTTTTCCCGGCGATCCGCGGTATTCCCGCTAACAAACTCCTTGAATCCATCTTCACTGGCTAACTGATGCAGTAACTCGCGTCGGCGCTCCGGGCTCAAGCTGTGGTCCTCAAATAACTGGCGGCGGCGATCGCCCAGGTGTTGGACCCACGAAGCGTACTCTTCGCCATAACGTGCTTCCAGTTCCATGCGCAACCGCTGTGCCAGCGCAGGACTCTCCCCTGCGGTGGAGACCGCTATCTGCAGCGGACCCCGGTTTACAACCGACGAATAATAGAAGTGGCAGTGCTCGGGATCGTCCACCGAATTGCAGAGAATGCCGCGCCGCTGGGCTTCCGCATAAACCTCGGCATTCACATCGCCAGTAGCGGCAGTGATTACCAGCAGGGCTCCATCCAGATCGGAGGGGTCAAACGGACGCCGATGCCAGACAATTGCCTCCTCCCCGGCCAACCCCACAACGCGGGCTGTTGCCTGGGGAGCGACAACGATGATCTCAGCGCCGGTGCCAAGAAGACTATCGATCTTGCCTTCTGCAATCGGACCAGCCCCCACAACCAGACACCTTTGCCCCTTTAACTTCAGGAACATCGGAAACAGGCGCTCCTGCGGCAAGGTATTCCCTGCAACGCCGGGGTGCGCCTTGGTTGCTGCCACTGGGCTTGATGTCCCTGAGTTTTTCATAAAGCGAGCGCCGAGCAAGTGTCGTACAAAACAAAGCCGCCGTCGGATCGTCTTTCCGGCGGCGGGCTTAAATTTGAGCTAAGTTGTAATGCGCCTTATCTCATCTGGCCTGTTGCCCCGGAAGACACACCTTCGCCACAACAACAACAGGCGCAGGTCTTGGGGGATAAGAACATAGCTGAACTAAGGGTAGAAGAAAACACCCACTCCGTCAACCTATAGCTATATATGCTTCAACGAGATTAGTCCGGGATATTAGCCGCAGCGCCGCGTTCCTGAGCCTACACTGGAGAGCCCATGCCGCAGAGCCTGTGAATGAGCCTGCTATGGTTCGTCGCCCGGTGAATCCTGCACGTTTTTCTGGCCGACCAACTTCATCAGTTCCTGTTTCAACCCGGCGACCTCGTCGCGCAGAGTGGAGAGCTCGCGTTCCATGCGCGCCAGGCGGTCCTCGCCTTCCGAAGTGCCGCTGCTTGCGGAGTGAGCCTCTGCCGCCGCCTCCCATCCTTCGACCTCGCCCGACATCAGGTGAACGTATCTCGACTCTTTGGTTCCGGGTTGCCGCGGCAGCATCCTCACCAGTGGAGGGTTGCGTTCGGCCAGACGCTGCAACGTGGACTGCACCTCGTCCAGATGCTCGAAGGCGTGCAGACGTTCCGAGCGCCCGCGCAGCTCGCCCGGAGTCTGGGGTCCGCGCAATAGCAGAACACAAAGGATCGCGGTCTCACTTCGTTTAAAGTTGAAGGCCTCCTGAATCCGGTGCTCATACTTTGTAACCCGGCTCTCCGCGCCGCTCGCGTTACCGGCCAAGCCATGATCCCGCAGGCCCAGGAGAGCCTGCCGCACCTGCTCTTCGTCCAGTTCCATAACCGGATCGCGATTCGTTTTCTGATTGCAGGCGTTGACCACCGCGTTCAAGGAAAGCGGATAGTAGTCGGGAGTGGTGATCTCTTTTTCAATGAGCGCGCCCAGAACGCGCGCTTCGGCGGCAGTGAGCAGGTACGAAGGGGTGGTTTCCATAAGAAGCCGGATAGTTCTTTCGTAATGAAAGCCCCAGGGATGATCTGACTGAGTTGCCGATTACAATTCGGGGCAACCCATTATAGGGCGAACGGAGAGGTGGGTATTCGCTGCTGAACCACGCTTATAGCGCATTCCCGAAGGTTTTCCGGCTCGTACCACTAATGGGCTACACAAAGCTTACAAACACTTTACAGCGAAAAAACTTCCCCCGAGGGAAGCTGCTGTTGTAAGCTCTCAACGCTTTTTGGTTCCCACCTGTGCGTCTTTATTGGTTAAGGATTGACCTCGGTGAACATCCGGAAGT
>DASZRZ010000436.1:0-8835 GCA_035548935.1 Terriglobales bacterium | reverse complement strand
TTGAAGCCGCCCTTTTCCGCCATGATCGGGTCCCAGGTAACGTGCTGCACCTGGCGTTCGAGGGGACGTCCGTCGTGGTCGGTGATCTGGACGCCTTCGGGCGTGATGACGGCGATGTCACCGTCGGATAGGAAGAACAGGTCCCGGGTGTGATAGAGAATGGCGGGAATGTCAGAGGCGACGAAATACTCGTCCTTTCCCAGGCCGATGACTGCCGGAGGACCGTTGCGGGCGGCGACGATCTTGTCGCGCTCGTCCACGGAGATGACGGCGAGGGCGTAAACGCCGGTGAGTTCCTTGACCGTTTTGCGGACCGCGTCTTCCAGGCTGGGCCGTGTGCCGTTGGAAGATTTCAGATGCTTCTCGACGAGGTGAGCGATGATTTCCGTGTCGGTTTCGGTGGAGAAGCGGTGACCTTCCTCGATCAGCTTTTTCTTCAGCGAAAGGTAGTTTTCGATGATGCCGTTGTGCACGACGACGATGTGTCCGGTGCAGTCGCGGTGAGGATGGGCGTTCTCTTCGGTGGGCCGCCCGTGGGTCGCCCAGCGGGTATGTCCGATGCCATAGGTGCCGTCGAGGGGGTTGAGGCGGATGACCTCCTCAAGGTTGCGCAGCTTCCCCTCGGCGCGGCGGATCTGAAGACCGTCGCCATTGCCCGCCACAGCGATTCCCGCTGAGTCATATCCCCGGTATTCGAGGCGGCGAAGACCATCCACGATGACGGGGACAACACGTTTTTTACCGACGTAGCCTACGATTCCACACACGGTAGTTGACTCCTGGGCGCCTCAAGGGCATTGGCAAAAGCTGTATTGCGCAACTGTACATCAAGTAGTGTGCCCGGGAACGGGGTTGCGCGAAAGATGACCACGGTAATGAAGGGGTTTCCTGGTGCGGTTGTGGTTTATGCCGGTGTGGCGTAGGCGTCGGATATTGAGGCGAACGCTAATAAAACCGGCGGATTAAGGGATCATGAGCATGATCAATTCTCGAGGCGATAGTTGAATTCCTCGATGACCGGGTTGATGAGAACTTCCCGCGCGACCCGCTCCACTTCGGCACGGGCGTCGGCTTCATTGAGCTTGCCGTCGAGAGCGATTTCAAAGTATTTGCCCTGCCGCAGATCGGCCACGCCTTTGTAGCCCATTTTTGTCAGTGCGCTATGGATGGTCTTTCCCTGGGGGTCGAGGACGCTCTTTTTGAGCGAAACGTAAACGTAAGCTTTCATGGCTTGGCTTTCAGAATCCGGGCTTGGATGATGAATCATTATAGCTGCCGGGCTGCTCCCGGCAGGGGATAAAACGCTGGGAGAAAAGACACACAATCAGAGCCGGAAGAGCTCTCGCAGGCGCTTGGTCTGGGCGCGGCTGACTGGGACCTCGGATTGTTTTTTGTCGTCCATGCGGAGCTGGTAGGAGCTCTTGAACCAGGGCACGACCTCGCGGATGCGGTTAATGTTGACCAGATAAGAGCGGTGCGCGCGCCAGAAGAGATTGGAGTCGAGCGATTCGAGCAGCTCTTCGAGGGTGCGGCAGTTGGATTGGCCTTCCATTTGCGCGGTGACGACGGTGATGACTCCGTCCTCGATTGATGCGTAGCAAATCTCCTTCTGGTCAACCAGGAAGAGGCGGCCAGCGGATTTGATGAGGACCTTGGAAGATTGCGTCTTGGGTTCGAGCATGGTGCGCACCAGGCTCTCGATGCGGTCGGCTGGGGTGGACGCGGTCCCCACCTTCTCGCGGGCTTTTTTGACCGACTGCGCGACGCGGGTCTTGTCGAAGGGCTTGAGCAGATAGTCGATGGCGTTGACCTCGAACGCCTTGACGGCGTACTGATCGTAGGCGGTCGCGAAGATGATCTGTGGCAGGCGGACCTTGCGGTCGAGTAGCTTTTTGATGACGCCAAAGCCATCGAGGCCGGGCATCTGGACGTCGAGAAAGACGAGGTCCGGGGAGTGTTCCTTGATAAGGCTCACGGCTTCAACGCCATTTTTTCCCTGCGCGAGGATTTCAAGGTCTTCGACGGATTGCAGCAGGAATGCCAGTTCGTCGCGCGCAAGCTGCTCATCGTCGACGATCACCGCGGATAAGGGCATAGCGTGGGAGACTCCCATGGGTAAAGCTTGTAGGGCGAGCTTCGGGGCTCAAAACTCCAATTTTTGAAGTATACATTCACCGGCGGCCGGAGGGCTTTCCGTGGGCAAACTTGATTATTCGCTATTTGTTCGCTAAACTCTGGCATTCGCAGAAGTCCCGCAAGGGGGAGGTTCCATGGCTTTGACCAAGCGGCAGCGGCAGCTGTATGACTTCATCGGCAATTTCGTAAGTTCGCATGGGTACTCGCCTTCGTTTGAAGAGATCGGCGAGGGCCTTGGCCTGAGTTCGATGGCGACGGTGCATAAGCATGTCAGCAATCTGGAGAAGAAGGGGTTGCTGCGGCGCGATTACAACCGCAGCCGTTCGATTGATTTGCTGCCGCCGCGTGGGCGGATGAAGCAGTCCATGGCGGCGGCTTCGGCGGAATGGCCGCTGCTGGGCAGAATTGCCGCCGGACGCCCGATCGAGGCGATGGAGAACACCGCGACGCTGTCGATGGCGGACTTCGCCGGATCCAAGGATGTATTTGTTCTTGAGGTGTCGGGGGACTCGATGCAGGACGAGCACATCGTCAGCGGGGATTACGTGCTGGTGGAGAAGGTGAGCACGGCGCGCGATGGAGAGATTGTGGTGGCGCTGGTGGGCGGCACCGAGACCACGCTGAAGCGCTTTTACCGCGAGGGGGACAAGGTGCGGCTCCAGCCCGCAAACCAGACGATGAATCCCATCATGGTGCCCGCTGGGGCGATTCAGATTCAGGGCAGGGTCATTGGGGTACTGAGGAAATACTGAGCCCGTGATTTGTCCCGCCCGGTACTAACCCTTTTTATACCGTTGCTCGCACAAAGCCCCGCTTGCGCGGGGCTTTGGCTTGGTTGCCGTTCGTGGATGAAATTATGACGCGAGGTGCTTATCGAGCGCCTTCTCGATGGCGTCCTTCGGGTAGAAGCCCACGAGCTGCTCCTTGACCTGTCCGTCTTTGAAGATGAGCAGGGTGGGGATGCCACGGATACCGTAGCGCTGCGGCGTGGCGGCATTTTTATCGACGTCCATTTTGGCGACCTTGAGGCGGCCGCTATAGGAGCTGGCAATTTCGTCGACCACGGGGGCCAGAGCGCGGCAGGGGCCGCACCATACCGCCCAGAAATCCACCAAGACCGGCTCAGTCGACTTCAGTACCTCCTGGTCAAAGTTGGCATCAGTGACCTCATTGATTCCGTTGCTAGCCATTATTCCTCCAGATTGATTTACCGACTGTGCCGGCCCTGCCGGGGACTGACGCGAACACCGGCCCGGGGCGCAACCCGTAATCGTAACACTTCGATTGGATGCGGCAAGGCCGGGGAAGTTGCGTAGCGGCCCAGAGCGGGCCCCAGACCGTGGTTTTCAAGGGCCCTGGCGTGAATTGCTGATTGGCACCAGGAAGCGTTGTGCATACAATTACCAACAATTAAGGGGAGTGCGAAATCTCCCCGGCGCGTCTTCTTACAAGACAACCACTTTAAACAGCCGGGCAGGAATATCCGGTGGAAGCATCCGGCTGAACGCAATGAGCGTTCCGAACGCCGGTTCGGATTGGCAGCAGCGTCTTACCATGCCCGATATCAGCAAGCGAATGGAGAAAGCGGAGAAGCACCTGCAAAAGGGCAGGCAGGATGCCGCCCTTGAGGAGTATCTGGCGGCTCTCGCCGAAGATCCCGAAAACGAAATTGTCCGCCAGAGCGCGGCTGATCTGTGCGTGGCGCTCGGACGGATTGAAGATGCAAGACGGCTGCTGAGCGCCGCCTTCGACCGCTATTGCGCGTCGGGAGATGTTGCGCTGGCCTCGGCGGCCTACAAGAAGCTGGGACGGCTGGGACCGCCTCCGGTGGCGACGATCTTCCGTTATGGGCAGCTGGTGGAGAAGTGGCATCCGCGGGACGCATTGGATGCTTACCGCAACTCGGCGGAAATCTTCCTGCGGACCGGGGACAAGGCTCGCGCCCTCATGGCCCGCAAGCTCATCGCCAATCTTGATGGATCGATTGAAAACCTGACGCGGCTGGCGAATCTGGCCAGCGAGATGGAGGACCGGGCCACCGCTTCGTCGGCATGGCTGAAGATTGCAGCGTCGGAAGAGGCGGCGGGAAGGCAGGGCCTTTCCTGGTATGAGCGGGCGCACCAGATCGAGCCGGGGGATGCGAAGGTGGTTCTGGCCTATGGCCGCGCCCTGATGAGTGTGGGGCAGGCAGACGATGCCGCAAGAGTGCTGGGGCCGGTGGCGAGCACACGGGAGGCCAGTGCCGTCTGCCGTCAGTTATACGGGCGGGCACTGTTTGCCAGCGACCGGCTGGCGGAAGCCGAACCTTTCATATGGGAGGCTTACCAGGCCGGGGGCGCGCAGATTGATGACGTCGAGGACCTGATTGTGGGATACCTCGAATCGGGCCAGCATCCTCAAGCGGTGAATACGGCGCGAAGGCTGGAGCAGCATGAGCGGAGAGCGGGCCGCTATCGCGAGTTTGTCGCGTTGCTGCAGAAGATTGTCGAGACCAGCGTGGCGTCGGTGGTGTTCCTGGAATACCTGGCGGAGGTGTTCAACGGCGCCAACCGCGAGCAGGAGTATTGCGCGACGCTGATCCAGCTATTCGAGCTTTACTATGCGGCGGGGAACTTCCGCAAGGCGGCCAGTGCGCTGGACAGCGCGGCGGAGCTGGACGCCTACGAACCGGGGCACGAGCGCCGGCTTGAAATGTTGCGGGGGAAGATAGACGCGCACCTCTTCAATGCGATTGGTTCGAGACTTACGGCGGTGATGAGGGTCGAGCAGCAGGTGGAAGACGACGCGCGTGAGATCGGCATGGGCGGCGGGGAATCGAGCGTACTGGAAGACCTGATGCTGCAGGCGGAGATTTTCCTTCAGTACTCGATGCGCGGCAAGGCGGTGGAGCGGCTGGAGAGGATCCAGAAGCTGTTTCCCGACGAGTATGAAAACATGCCGAAGCTGCGTGAACTCTACCTTGCGGCGGGGATGATGCCCAGCCCGGGCGGAGCTTCCGATGCAGGGGTGGACCCTGTTTTTCTGGGAGCGGAGGCCTTACGTGAGCCCCCTCCTGCCGCGGCGCCGCCGGGCATGGACCGGCAGGTGGAGGACTTTGCGCGGATTTCGGAGATTACGCGCAACATCTACCGCCAGGGAAACGTAAAGGGCGTGCTATTCGCCGCGGTGAATGACATTGGCCGCTTCTGGCAATCCAGCCGGTGTGTGGCCGCGCTGCTCACGCCGGGCAAGCCGCCTTCGGTTGCGCTGGAGTACTGCGCGCCGGGGATTAAGCAATCCGACATTGTCGCGATGGTGAAGCTGGTGATCGCAACGCAGGGAATCGCGTTGAGCCGCGGGTCTGTCTCTCTGGCGGATGCCGCAAACGCTCCGGAGTACGCATCGGTGCGTCCGCAGGTGGAGCTGTTGGGCATCAAATCGCTGCTGGCGGTGCCGCTGATGGACGCGGCCGACCATCTGGGGATCATCATCCTGCAGCAGTGCGACCGCACGCGGTCGTGGGGGCCGAACGACCTGGCGGTTCTGAAGACGATTGCGGACCAGATGCTGCTTGCGGTGAACAACGCCAAACTGCGCAGCCTGGTGCGGACGCTGGCGGTAACCGAGGAACGGTCGGGGCTGTTGAAACGGTCGTCGTACCTGGATGTGCTGCTATCGGAGGTGAAGCGCGCCACTGAGCAGAACTCAACCTGCTCGGTGCTGCTGATGCATTTCGGCAAGGCGTCGGTGCTGACGCGCGAGATGGGCGAGGCCGGAGTGGAAGCCATGATGGAAGAATTTGGCCAGTTGATCTCGTCACACATCCGGCAAAATGATGTCGCCGTGAGGTACGAAGTAACGACCATCGCGCTGATCCTGGCGGACACACAGGAAGAGAAGGCTTTCATGGTGGTGGATAAGCTTCGCAAGCTGCTGGCATCGGCAGGGGCCGCGGGCCGTTCCATCCCGTCGACGATGACCGTAGGAATTGCCGAGGTTGTGATCCGCTCGTCGTGGGATCCCGTAGATGTGGTGACGGAGTTGATCAACCGGGTTGACGCCGCGCTCGAGTCCGCCCGGGCCCAGGGAGAAGACAAAGTGGTAGCTCTGGCGCCTGATCCCGAGGGCGTGGTGGAGACCGCATGAACGCCCTGTCCTTTGAAAATATCCGCTACGAAAAGAAAGGCATGATCGCCTACGTAACCGTGGACCGCCCCAGGGTTCTGAATGCGCTGAACGGCGCGACCATGGAGGAGATTGGGCGGTGCTTCGAGGCGATCCGGCAGGACGCGGAGGTAAGGGTTGCGATCCTGACCGGGAGCGGGGAGAAGGCATTCATCGCCGGAGCCGACATCAATGAACTGGCTGCCAACGATCCGGTTGCCGGCAAGGAGTACATCCGCCGGGGCCAGGCGGTGCTGGACCTGATTGAGAACCTGGGCAAGCCGGTGATCGCGTGCATCAATGGTTTTGCCCTGGGTGGGGGATGCGAGATTGCCATGGCCTGCACGATACGGCTGGCCAGCGAAAATGCAAAGCTGGGGCAGCCGGAGGTGAAGCTGGGAATTATTCCCGGCTATGGAGGCACGCAGCGGTTGCCACGGCTGGTCGGAAAAGGACGTGCGATGCAGATGCTGCTTACCGGAGAGATGATCGGTCCGGAGGAAGCGCAGCGCATCGGGCTGGTGAATGAGGTTGTTCCGCGCGCGGAGCTGATCTCGCGGGCGGAGGCGATTGCCGGGAAGATTGCAGCGAACGCGCCGCTGGCGGTGCAGTACTGCATGGAAGCCGTCCATCATGGAATGGAGATGCCGCTTGCGGAAGGTTTGAACCTTGAGGCGGCGCTGTTTGCCCTATCGTGCGCAACCGCGGACAAGCAGGAGGGCACGAACGCATTTCTGCAGAAGCGCGCACCGCAATTTCGCGGACGGTGAAGCGGCCACATCCGCTCTCGTGCTAAGTTTTCTCTTATGGTCCGTTCCCTTTACAAACTGATGGTCCTGCCTGGCGTGCAGGAGTTCAACGCGATCCGGGCGTTTTTGCAGTCCCTGGGCCTTGCCACGGGCGAGTCCTGGGAGGGCGGGAACAGCCGGGGTGTGAAGTTCAACGCTACCGAAGCCGGAGTCGAGATTGGGTTCGGGGAGGGATTTCCCTCCGCGGACATGGTTTTGGAAGTGGACAGCGCGGACGAGTTCTATGAGCTGGTAGCCCGGCAAAAGACGCCAATTCTGGAAGAGATAGCGGACACGGATTGGGGCAGCCGCATGTTCACGCTGGCAGCTCCGGGGGGATTGCGGCTCGCGTTTTTTTCGTATTCGAAGCCGCCGGAATCGCGCCGCGGGCTTGAGGGAAAGCTGAATGCGGAGGGGCTGCGTTTTGCGGTGGTGGTTGCCCGCTTCAACGCATTCATTACCGACCGGCTCCTGGGAGGCGCATTGGATGCGCTGCGCCGCTCCGGCGCCCGCGAGCGGGATATTGTGATTGCGCGAGTTCCGGGGTCATTCGAAATCCCATCCGCGGCCCGCGCCATGGCGGATACGGGTGGCTTCGATGCGGTGGTTTGTATTGGATGCCTCATCAGGGGCGACACCTTACATTATGAGGTGATCGCCAACGAGGTAGCTCGCGGGGTGGGGCAGTCCGCGCAGGAAACGGGCGTACCTCATGCTTTTGGAGTGCTGACATGCGACACTCTGGAGCAGGCGATCGACCGCGCGGGATTGAAGGCAGGCAATAAGGGCTTCGAGGCCGCGCAGTCGGCGGTGGAAATGGCGAATTTGAAAGGCTCCATTACAAAGATTGAGGGATAAGAAGCACATAGATCCCCGGCAGCCAAAACTATGGGTTCGCGCAGAAAATCCCGTGAATTGACCTTGCAGATGCTTTTCCAGTCCGACCTGGGCAAGCAGACGACCGAGCAGGTGCGCCGCACCTTTTGGGCTGAGCGCGACGACCTGGAAGAGGACGTGCGGGGTTTTGCCGACGATATCTTCCGGGTGGCCATGGAGCGGCTTCCAGAGATCGACCGGCTGATCACGCACCACGCGGAGAACTGGCGCATGGAGCGCATGGCGGCGGTTGACCGCAACCTGCTTCGCACCGCGGTGGCGGAATTTATCGGCTATCCGCAAATGCCGAAGGCCATCGTCATCAATGAGGCGCTCGAGATCGCGCGAAAATTTTCCAGTCCGGAGTCAGTCACATTCATCAACGGAGTGCTGGATAGCGTGGCGCGGGAGCTGGAAGCCCAGCCCACCAGCACCGAGTAAAAGGCAAAGGCCCACCGCTTGGCCTGCGCGCCTGTTGCACTCTGGTGCTAGCCCCAAAGACTTGCCCTCTGTTGACCATCCGGGTGCATTTTGCCAGTCCCCGATTGCCCCTCGTGCTGATGCTTACTAAAGTCTGGGGATATGAGTGAAAGAATGCTTTCAATCGTTTGCATGGTGCTACTGGTGACGTTCCCGGTGAGCGCGATGAGCGCCGCCGTGGGGCTGGTACAGCCGAATGGCGCGGTGCTTCTCAACGGCAGCGAAATGAATCAGCAGTCTGCGATCTTCAGTGGGGACGTGATCCAGACCAGCGCCAACGCCAAGGCCGTGGTCACCTCAAACCTGCTGGTGGCAAGCCTGGGAGAGAACTCCCGCATGGAACTGGCTCCCACGGGCCTTCAACTGCGGAGCGGCATCGTGGTGGTGCGAGCGGAGAAGGCAGCTACCGCGA
>DASZRZ010000435.1:0-4895 GCA_035548935.1 Terriglobales bacterium | reverse complement strand
TACCTAATGCAGCAGCTTTCCGATAAAGATAGGGCGAATCTCGGCAGCGACAACAGAGATTTGAAAATTCTAGCTGCAGAAGGTTGCTTGCTAACCAACGACGAATTTGATCCAGCCAAACTCGGATCTGGTGGGTTTGTGTAGTAGTTTCCAGGCCAGCCTTTGTTGAGTTTTTTCCCGATGTAAGCCCAATCCCTTCTTTTCCACAGGTCTCGCCCTTCCCCTCGCATCCCCCGCTCAATAGAATCAATTCAAGCCCCCATGTCTCAATTCGTCCATCTGCACCTGCACACCGACTACTCCATGCTCGACGGCGCCTGCGACGTGGATAAGCTGGTGAACCGCGTCAAAGAGCTGGGCATGCCCGCCGTGGCCATGACCGACCACGGAAACATCTTCGGCGCGTTCAACTTTTATAACGCCGCCAAGAGCGCCGGCATCAAGCCCATCGTGGGTTGCGAGCTTTACGTCTGCAAGAAAGATGACCACCGCATCAGCCGCACTCCTCCCGAGGGCGACTCCTACAATCACCTGCTCGTACTCGCGGAAAACGACGAAGGCTACCGCAATCTGGTGAAGATTACCTCCGAGGCATCCATCCACGGCTTTTATTACAAGCCGCGAGTGAGCAAAGCCTTTCTGGCGGAGCACAGCAAGGGACTCATTGGCCTCTCCGGATGCCTGAAGGGCGAAGTGGCCGAAAGGCTGGTGGAAGGGAACTACGATGCCGCCAAGGCCGCTGCCGGGCAGTTTTCCGAAATCTTCGGCCCCAAGAACTTCTACCTCGAAATTCAGGATCAGGATCTGGAGCAGGAGAAGCGGATCAACCCAGCGCTCTTCAAGCTCCAGTCCGAGTTGAACCTTCCGCTGGTGGCCACCAACGACAGTCATTACCTCTGCGAAGACGACTGGCATGCGCAGGACGTGATGGTCTGCATCCAGACCGGCAAGTCGATTCAGGACACCAACCGCATGAAGTTCCAGACGCGGCATTTCTTCGTCAAGACCTATGACGAAATGGCGCGCATGTTCGGCGATACGCCGCAGGTGCTCACCCGTACCCTGGATATCGCGGAGCGCTGCAATCTCAAGCTATCGAAGATTTCAAACCCCTTTCCGCACTTCGACGTGCCCGCGGGCTTCACCCTCGATACCTACTTTGAACACATCGCCCGCGAGGGCTTTGCGCGGCGGCTGGAGACCATTCGCCTGCTCGATTCTCAGGGCCGTTTGAAGCACGCACTCTCCGAGTATGAGCAGCGGTTGGCGCGCGAGATTGCCATCATCCAGCAGATGAAATTTCCAGGATATTTTCTCATCGTCTGGGACTTCATCCGCTGGGCCCGGGATCGTGGCATTCCCGTCGGTCCGGGCCGTGGCTCGGCAGCCGGGTCGCTGGTGAGCTTTGCCATGATGATCACCGACATCGATCCCTTGCAGAACGAGCTGCTCTTTGAGCGGTTCCTGAACCCGGAACGCGTCTCGATGCCTGACATCGACGTGGACTTCTGCATGAACCGGCGCGGCGAGGTGATCGATTACGTTACCCGCAAATATGGTCGCGAAAACGTGGCCCAGATCATCACCTTCGGTACCATGGCCGCCAAGGCCGCGATTAAAGACGTTGGGCGCGCCATGGCCATTCCATACGCCGACGTGGACCGCATCGCCAAGATGGTTCCGGCGCAGTTGAACATAACGATCGCCGGAGCCCTCAAGGATTCCCAGGCACTGCAACAGGCGTACGAAAACGAAGCCGAGGTTAAGGAGCTGATCGACACCGCGCTCCGTCTGGAAGGTCTTGTCCGTAATGCGGGAGTGCACGCCGCTGGCGTTGTGATATCGCCCCAGCCGCTGACCGACCTTGTCCCACTGCACAAGACGAAAAACGACGAAATTGTTACCGCCTTCGACATGAAGGCCATCGAGAAAATGGGCCTGCTCAAGATGGACTTTCTTGGGCTTACCACGCTCACCATTCTCGAAGATGCTCTTAAGCTGATTGTGCAGACCCGGCAACAGGAGCTTCGCCTCGACCTGCTTCCACTCGATGACGCCGAAACCTACGAAAAGGTCTTCCACGTTGCGCTCACCAGTGGAATCTTCCAGTTCGAATCGCACGGCATGCGCGATGTGCTCCGCCGCTACAAGCCCACCAGCATTGAGGACCTCACCGCGCTGAACGCGCTCTATCGCCCCGGTCCGATTCAGGGCGGGATGATCGACGACTTTATCGAGCGCAAGTGGGGACGCCGCAAGATCGAGTACGAACTTCCCGAGCTGGAAGAAATCCTGAAGGAAACCCTTGGCGTCATCGTCTACCAGGAACAGGTGATGCAGATCGCCAACCGCCTGGCCGGTTATTCGCTGGGTGAAGCCGACCTGCTGCGCCGGGCCATGGGCAAGAAAATCGCCGAGGAGATGGACGCGCAGCGCGAGCGTTTTGTGAAAGGTGCGCTGGATCGAGGCTTTCCCAAAAATAAGGTCGAAAAGATCTTCGATCTTATGGCGCAGTTTGCGGGCTACGGCTTCAACAAATCGCACTCCGCGGCTTATGCGTTGCTCGCCTATCAGACGGCGTATCTGAAGACGCACTTTCCGGTGGAGTTCATGGCGGCGCTGTTGACCTCGGAGACCGGCAACACCGACAGTGTGGTGAAGTACATCAATGAGTGCCGCGAGATGGGCATTCCTGTCGAACCGCCCGATATCAACGTCAGCGATGCCAGCTTTACTCCTCACGGCAACGCCATCCGCTTTGGGCTTGCCGCGATCAAAAACGTCGGTCAGAACGCCATTGAATCAATCACCACAGCCCGAAAAGAGCTGCAAAAGTTCAGTTCCATCTTTGAATTTTGCGAGAAGGTTGATTTACGCCTGCTGAACAAGCGGGTGATCGAATCCCTGACCAAGGCGGGCGCCATGGACGCGCTGGGCCGTCGTTCGCAACTGAGCGCGGTGATCGATAAGGCCATGGAAGGCGCGCAGAAGGCGCAGCGGGATGCAGAGTCCGGCCAGCATGGGTTGTTCGGAGTCTTTAACGATTCACCCCAGGCAGCATCGCACAACCACACACTGCCCGACCTTCCGGAATGGGACGAGCATCAGCGGCTGGCCTCGGAAAAGGAAATCCTCGGGTTTTTCATCACAGGACATCCGCTGGAAAAATATCGGGCGAAGCTGGAAGACTTCCACGCGCTTTCCACCTCGGATATCGCCGCCATCAAACAAAGCACCGGAAAAGAAGAGACCATCCTCACCGCCGGGCTGCTTACCAACCTTCGCGTTCTCAAGTCCAAGCGAGGCGACCTCTATGCCCAGGCGGTGCTGGAAGACATGAATGGTACTGCTGAGGTCATCGTATTTCCCAACGACTACAAGCGGCTTGCCGATAAGGTGAAGCTGGAAGTTCCGGTGCTTGTGCGAGCGGGTGTCCGGGCGGAAGAGGACACCAACCCCAAGCTTCTGGTTACGGACATCACGCCGCTTGAGGAAGCCAGGCCGAAGCTGCCGCGGTCCATCCGCATCCAGGTTCCACTCGACAGTGCCACCGTCGATACCGTCGATGAACTTCGCGATTTCTGTCACTCGCATCGCGGTGAGGCGAAGGTGCTCTTCGACCTGTTTCGCGAGGGCGACTTCATGGTTGTGATGGAGGCAGAGGGCTATAATGTGCTGCCGGATCGCGCTTTTTTTGCCCGCGTGGAAGAGCTGTGCGGCAGCGGAAGCGTCCGGGTGATCGACTAACCCCATCGCAGCGCATAAGAAATTGCGCGGCATATCCGGTTGCACGGAAGGCAGGAATTCCCATGCTGGGCCGAATGGCTGCAACAATCGTGCTGGACATGCTACAGGCCAAGATTCATGGCATGCGCCAGGCCCGCCACACTCCTCACGATTTCAATGCCGGTGATACGCCCGGTGAGCTGGAAGAAATTCAACAGCAGATCGATCAGCTCAAGACCGGCGAAGGCGTCGATCGCGAAGCCCACCAACGTATCCAGCATCTGCAGCAGGAGGTCCTCGATCTCCGCAAGCAATTCGATCCGGAATTTACCGCCTGGAGAAAAACGGCGCTTGCCCGGCATCCGCAGCGTCCCTACATGCTCGATTATGTCGAGCGCATCTTTACCGGATGGTCGGAAATTCATGGTGATCGTGCTTACGCCGACGACCGCGCACTCATCTGCGGCATGGCCCGGTTCCACGGCGAAGAAGTCGCGGTGATTGGACACCAGAAGGGACGCGACACCAAGTCCAAGGTCTATCGGAATTTTGGCATGCCCAATCCTGAAGGCTACCGCAAGGCACTGAGGGTTATGCACCTGGCGCAGAAGTTCGGACGCCCGATCTTTACTTTTGTCGACACGCCCGGCGCTTATCCGGGACTGGGTGCGGAGGAGCGCGGGCAGGCTGAGGCAATTGCCCGCAATCTGCGTGAGATGTCGATGCTGGAAGTACCGGTGATTGCCACCATCACGGGCGAAGGAGGTTCGGGAGGCGCTCTTGCCGTGGCCGTTGCCGACCGCGTCCTGATGCTGGAGAACAGTATTTATTCCGTCATCTCCCCGGAGGGCTGTGCTTCCATCATGTGGCGCGACAGCAGCAAAAAAGAAGTTGCGGCCCAGGCCCTGCACATTACAGCTACCGACTTGGTGGAACTTGGATGCATTGACGGCGTGGTTCCCGAACCCGAAGGGGGAGCGCATAAGGACGTCAATACCGCTGCCGCCCTGCTCGACGATGCTTTGAAGCTTCATTACTACCAGCTGAAATCCATGCCTGCCGCCGATCGAATGGAGTTGCGCTACCGTAAATTTCGCAACATCGCCCAATTCTTCATCAGCAAGTAGCAAGCATTTCCAAAAATTACCATCCCAGGAAAAGCGGGAATC
>DASZRZ010000434.1:0-2992 GCA_035548935.1 Terriglobales bacterium | reverse complement strand
CGTTCCACAGAGTTTTGCAGGTCAGTTGCGGGCCCGGCCATTGTTTGTCCATTGGGATATCCAAGATGTTTGAGTTTTTATTCAAATATCCGCCTGCGGTTTTTGCCAGAAGCAGCTTTGTGTTCCTGAGCCGCTGGCCGGCATGGTTGCTGCTTGCCGCCATTGTGGCGGCAGGCGCCGGGCTGGCCTGGGCGATCTGGCGGCGGTTCGCCAATGTACGGCTCCCCCGGCGGCGATCCGCCGTGATCTGGCTCTTGCAGACCATGACGGTTGCCGTGCTGCTGCTGCTGGTGTGGCAGCCGGCGGTGAGCGTCTCTACGCTGACGCCACAGCAGAATATTGTGGCGGTGGTGATTGACGACTCGCGAAGCATGGGCATCCGCGACCAGGGTGAGAGCCGGAGGGAACAGGCAGTACGGGTGCTGAACTCGGGATTACTGTCGGCCCTGGAGAAAAAGTTCCAGGTGCGGCTTTACCGCCTGAGTGACGCGGTGGAAAGAATCGACCGGCCGGAGAAGACCACTGCCAGCGGGAATGCCACGCGAATCGGTGATGGCTTGAAGCAAGTGATGAGCGAAGCCTCCAGCCTGCCGGTGGGGGCGGTGGTGCTGTTGAGCGATGGGGCGGAAAACAGCGGAGGCATCGACCTGCCCACGATCAGCGATCTGCGCCGCCAGCGGATACCTGTACACACGGTGGGATTGGGCCGCGAGCAGTTTTCCAAAGATATTGAACTCACGGAGGTGCAGGCTCCGGCGCGGGTAATGACGGGTTCGCGGGTGAGCGCGATGGTGAGCCTGCGGCAGAGGGGATATACGGGCTCCAAAACGCGGGTGACGGTGCGCGAGGGCGGCAAACCGCTGGCGTCGCGCGAGATCACCCTGAAAGCCGAGGGAGTCCAGCAGAACGAGACGGTGGTGTTCAATTCGGGCGCGGCGGGCCTGAGGAACGTTGAGGTGACGGTGGATGCCCTGCCCGGTGAGGAGAACGCGAAAAATAACAGCGTAATCCGGCTGGTGAACGTGGAGTCCCTGAAGCCGCGCATTCTGTACATTGAGGGCGATCCGAGGTGGGAGTTTAAGTTTATCCGCCGGGCGCTGGATGACGAGAAGAACCTCCAGCTTGTCACCATGCTGCGCACCACCGAGAACAAGATTTACCGGCAGGGAATCGACGATCCCAAAGAACTGGAGGAGGGGTTCCCGGCGAAGGCGGAAGAGCTATTCCAATTCCAAGGAATTGTGATTGGAGATGTGGAGGCCAACTACTTCACCTCGACACAGCAGGAGTTGATCCGCGACTTTGTGGACCGTCGCGGTGGAGGGGTGCTGTTCCTGGGAGGCAGGTTTGCGCTGGCCGAGGGTGGATATGCCCGCAGCGCGCTGGCCGACCTTTTGCCGGTGACGCTGCCGGAGAAGAAGACGACGTTTTTTCGCGATCCGGCGAATGTTGCCCTGACAAGCGCGGGGCGCGACAGCCTGATACCGCGGCTGCTGGAAGATGCGGAACAGAATGCCGAGCGGTGGAAGAAGCTGCCATACCTCGCGAATTATCAGGAGGCGGGGGATCCCAAGCCGGGGGCGGTGGTGCTGGCGGAGATGACCCCCAAGGGCCGCGGCACCATGCCGCTGCTGGTAACGCAGAACTATGGGCGGGGACGAAGCGCTCTGCTGGCGACGGCTGGGACGTGGCGCTGGCAGATGCAGCAGGAGCTTTCCGACCGGACGCACGAGATGTTCTGGCAGCAACTTTTACGATGGGTGGCGGATACTCCCGGGCGCGTGATTTCGTCCACCCCCAAGCCGGTATTGAATGACGAGAGCCGGGTGAATCTGCGAACGGAGGTGCGTGACGCGAAGTATGCGCCGGTCTCCGACGCCAGGGTTGAGGCCCACATTTCCGGTCCCCACGGAATGTCGGAGACGGTGGAGCTTTTGCCGGATGCGCTGACCCCGGGGGTCTATAGCGCGGCATGGAGCGCTGCCGAGGCCGGCGGTTACGCGGCGAACATCGAGGCCCGGAGGGGAACGGAGGTCCTGGGACAGGATGCGGTAATGTTCCGGCGCGAGGATGGAGTGGCGGAGAATTTCCGCGCGGAGCAGAACCGGGAGCTGCTGGAAAAGCTATCGAGCGAAACCGGGGGCCAGTACTACAAGCCGGAGGACTGGAAGCGGTTGAGCGAAGAGATTTCGTATTCAGAGTCGGGAATCACGGTGCGTGAGACGCGGGACTTGTGGAACATGCCGGTGGTGTTTTTGCTGCTCCTGATGCTGAGGTCGGGCGAGTGGCTGCTGAGGCGGAAGTGGGGAGTGGTATGAGGCTTTGGCCGGTTGTACTGATAGTGATTTCCGCGGTTTTGCTGACGGCCTCCGCGCCCCTGCAGGCGACGACCTTTTACCTGACGGTCGCGGGTCTGGGAGGTGAGCCGGATTACGAACAGCGATTCGCGGCTTATGCCCAGGATATCGACAAAGTCCTCAAGTCCATGGGCGGGAGTTCGAAGGTGGAAACGCTTTACGGGCCGGCCGCCACGCGCGAACGGGTGCAATCGGCGCTGGGCGCAATTGCGGGAAGCGCAAAGGCGGGCGATGCGCTGGTGGTGATGCTGATCGGGCATGGCAGCTATGACGGAAGCGAGTACAAGTTCAACCTTCCGGGGCCGGATATTACAGATGCAGAACTGGCGTCGCTGCTGAACAGGATTCCTGCCGAACGGCAGCTGGTGGTGAATATGAGCAGCGCCAGCGGCGCCTCTCTGAACGCGCTGAAAAAAGCCAACCGCACTGTGATTACCGCCACCAAGGCGGGGACGGAGAAGAACGCCACGGTGTTTGCCCGCTACTGGGTGGAAGCATTGCGCGATCCGGCGGCGGACGTGGATAAGAACGAAACCGTAACTGCGCTGGAGGCCTATCGCTATGCCGACCAAAAGACCGTGCAGTTTTACGAGACGCAGAAACGCCTGGCCACCGAGCACGCAATGATGGAGGAC
>DASZRZ010000433.1:0-1636 GCA_035548935.1 Terriglobales bacterium | reverse complement strand
ACGATCTGCCCTTCAGCGACGAAGCCCGCCAGGTGCTGGTCTCAGCGGCGCGCGAGGCTCGCGCCCTGGGCGCCGCTGAAATCAATGCCGAGCATCTTCTGCTAGGCGTGCTGCATGCCGAAAGTTCCGTGGGAGCGCTGGTATTGCGGGAACGCGGTCTGCGGCTGAATACCCTGCGGGAGCAGTTGGCGCTCACGCCGGAATATAGCGGCGAGGCTTAACCTGATTTCTGGCTCCCTCGCCGGGCTTTCTATTGTTGCCGGATAGATGGCTTATACGGCGGCGGTTCCTGCCGTCCGGCCGGTTCCCTGCATAAGCTGCTGCGCAACTTCCACGTAGAGACGCACGGCATCGTGAAGCTGCCGTTTATCCACCTGCTCGTGTTCGGTATGAGCCACATGAATCGAGCCCGGACCCAGCAGGAGCGGCTCGCCCCAGTTGTTCAGTGCAGGGATGTCGGTGGTAAAGGCGGCAATCATGGTATCGAGGCCTTCGATTTTTCTTAGCCTGACGAACGGAATCTCCAGCACAAATTCAACGGCTGCCGAGTTGCCCACCGTCCCAACGATGCGGTTTCGCAGCTCCCCGGCCGGACCCACCAGCCTGTAAAGAAGCTGTGCGCGCGCGGCATCGGGAATCACATTGGGAGCTCTGCCGCCCTGAATCAATCCAATGTTTACCGTGGTGGGCCCAACCTCCGCGTCGATGGGCAGGGGCATGGCGCGAAGCCGCTCCAGTGCGTCCAGTAGCTTATTGATCGCCGACTCTCCCAGCTCGGGGTACGCCGAGTGCGCCATCCGCCCTTTGGCGATGACCTCCACGCGCAGCGCCCCCTTCGAGGCCAGGGCCAGCCGGTTCTCCGTGGGCTCACCGTTGATCAGGAACTTCACCCCCGGCGGGGCCTGCTCATTGGCAACCTTTGCACCCAGGCTGTCGCGCTCCTCGCCCACCAGGAACAGCAATCCAGCAGGTTTACCGGCGCTCCGCAATTGCCCGGCGGCGGCAATCTGGGCAGCGATGATTCCCTTGGCATCGCACGCGCCGCGCCCATAGACCCGAGATTCATCTTCCGACGAAGGGATGAACGGTGGAACCGTATCCATGTGCGTGGAGAAAAACACCTCGGGACGCTGCTGCCCGGGAGGAACCGCCACCACGTTGAAGCGTCCGGCCTCCACGGGCATGGCGCGGGCGTGATAGCCCGCTTGCGACAGGTAATCCAGCAGAAATTCGCCCACCCGCAACTCGTTGCCGGTGACGGACTCGATATCCACTAATTGCCGGGTTAATGAGACGACATCCATCTCCAAGAGCATACCTTACCGGCCATAAAACCCGGACGGCAGACCTGCCTCCGGCGGCAACCACAAACTTCCCCGCCAAAACTTCCGGCTCCGATACGGAGCGCACGAAAACGCAAAACGAGGTTATCCTGACTGTGGAATGATTGCGATGCAACGCCGTAACCTGATCCTTGCCAGCGCTGTCCTGTGTGCCGCGTTGTGCCTCTATTTCTTTCTCTGCCCGTGGCTGCGGAGGATCGGCGCCGACAGGGCATGCACCGGGCTATACATCATTCTTTTATTGTTTTACGTTTATGCCCGCTCCAGCCGTCCGGCTATACGGAGACCACAAA
>DASZRZ010000432.1:0-2544 GCA_035548935.1 Terriglobales bacterium | reverse complement strand
GAAAAAGCGCCGCAATTGTACACGGTGGAGGGCTCTCGATAAGAGCGAAAGGCGTGCTCAGAAGACAGTTTCCAGCTACAGGCTTGTTCCGCTCATGGTGCCGCCTGCTGTGAGATGGCGAAAGATGGCTGCCGCCTTATCAAGACTCAGCGACTCCGCCCTTGCGTCCGCGCGGACTCCGGCTTCTTTAAGGGCCAGCCGGATCGCCCCGTCGTCATAACGGGCCTTCAGGTTGTTTACGAGGGTCTTGCGCTTCTGCGCAAACGAGAGCGTTAAGTATTCGATGAAGTTCTTCTCTTCCACCTGCAACTTTTCGATCTGCGGAGCCATGGTCAACCGCAACACGCTCGAATGTACTTTGGGAGGAGGAGAGAATGCTTCCGGAGGCAGCGTGAACAGGTTCTCCACTTGCGCATAGAGTTGGGCGGTGGCGGAGAGCAGTCCGTATTCGCTTGTGCCCGGCTTGGCCGCGACCCGGTCGGCCACTTCGCGTTGCACCATGATGACCACGGATTCAATCACACGGTGAAAGGTAAAAAGGTGCAATAGAATGCCGGAGGTAATGTAGTACGGGATATTTCCTATCACACGCACCCGCTCAAGGCTGGGCGGTTCCATCAGGGAGAGCGGTCCGGGCCGCCGCCGGAAGACCGTTTCCAGGTCGATGGAGAGAACGTCGCCTTCGATGATCTCGACGTTGGGGTAGGTGGAAAAATTCATCCGCAGCTGGGCGGCGAGCACGCGATCAAGCTCTATGGCGATGAGACGCGAGGCTCCTTGCGCGAGCAGGCCAGTGAGCACACCTTTTCCGGGACCGATCTCAAGCACCGTGCGGGTGGAGGTGTCGCCGAGAGCTTTCACAATGCGGATTGCGGCAGCCTCGTCCGAAAGGAAATTCTGGCCCAGCTTGGGCCGCTGTACTGTAAGGTTCTTCCGTGCAGGCTCCGGTTGGGCTTTGCTAGCGTTGACCCTTTTTCCAGCCGCCATTTAGACTCACCTTTCGCGTCGTTGATTAGAAAACCAGATAGAACACCGGATAGGGGTGGGCAAAACCGACGTCCCTCCCGGCGCTCGACGTTTTGCAAAGCAATCCAGTAAAACCTTAGGGGAGGAATTTCGCGTGCATGTGGTGTTCGCCGCCTCCGAGTGTGTGCCGTTTTCGAAGACCGGAGGCTTGGCGGATGTAGTCGGATCCCTGCCGCTGGCACTGGCCGTCCTGGGTCACAAGGTAACAGTCTACCTTCCGAAATACCGCCAAACCGTACTCCGCGAAGCCAGGGTGGCCATCCCCAGCATTACCGTCCCTTTCGACGACCAGTACCGTTTCTGTTCGGTCCTCGATGGCGGCGTTCACTCGGGAGTGCAATTCTACTTCATCGATTACCCGCCCTACTTCGATCGCGAGGGTCTTTATGGAACGCCCCTGGCGGATTACCGCGACAATGCGGAGCGTTTTGCCCTCTACAGCCGGGCTGTTCTGGAAGCCACAAAAATTCTTGGAGTCCCCGACATATTCCATTGCCACGACTGGCAGGCGGCGCTGATTCCAGTGCTGCTTCGCACCCTTTACACGGACGACCCGGCGTTTCATCTGGCCTCCACCATCTTTACCATTCACAACATCGGATATCAGGGCTTGTTTTCGCCCGACACCCTGCCCTTGCTGACGCTGCCGTGGGATTTGTTCACGATCTCCAAAATGGAGTTTTACGGGCAGGTGAATTTCCTGAAGGGCGCGGCGGTGTTCAGCGACCTGGTGACCACGGTCAGCAGAAAGTACAGCCATGAAATTCAGACGGCGGAGTATGGTTTTGGACTGGAGGGTGTTCTGCGAAGCCGGTCGGCATCCGTGTTTGGAATCCTGAATGGCGTGAATTATGAACACTGGAGTCCGGAGACCGACAGTTATATCGTTACGCGATACTCATCGGGCAACCTCAGCGGAAAGACCACCTGCCGCCTGGATCTGCTGGCCGAATATGGAGTGACCCTCGAAGATCCCACAATTCCGATCGTGGGAATCGTGTCCCGCTTTGCCTCGCAGAAGGGCTTCGATCTGCTCGCTCGCGCCGCGGACCTGCTGCTGCGCGAACGCCTGATGGTGGTCGCGCTCGGAAAGGGAGACAAGACGTATGAAGATCTGTTCCGGCGGCTTGCCAAACAATATCCTGGTAAGTTTGCGGTGCGGATTGACTACAACGAAAAGCTGGCCCACAAGATCGAGGCGGGCGCCGATATGTTCCTGATGCCGTCGCACTACGAGCCGTGCGGGTTAAACCAGATTTACAGCCTGAAGTATGGAACGGTGCCGATTGTGCGCGCCACCGGGGGACTGGATGACACCGTAGAAGCGTGGAATCCGCAATCAAAAACCGGAACAGGCTTTAAATTCTCGGCCTATACGGAAGAAGCCATGCTCGCGGCAGTGAACCAGGCGATTGCCGTCTTCCAGAGCCGTCCCTCATGGGAGGTGCTGATGCGGAACGGAATGGCCAAGGATTTTTCCTGGTCGGCCTCGGCCCGGGAGTATGGACGGCTCTATGA
>DASZRZ010000431.1:0-6452 GCA_035548935.1 Terriglobales bacterium | reverse complement strand
ATAAACGCTTGTGGCCCCTTACAGAACGGGATTTCAGGGGCTGGGTATCTCTTCATTATAGCTGGAATGGAGGCAATAATGCCTGCTTCTGCTGCTCACCCCGGAGCACAATCACGCGCGCTTCAAAACCAGCGCTGAGTTCTTGGAACCGAAGGCAATGCAGTTACACAGAGCATGTTGAACCTGCGCCGTGCGGCCGGGGGAAGGAACATAGTCCAGATCGCACTCCGGATCGGGGGTATCCAGATTGATGGTGGGAGGAATCTGGCCGTGCTTCATGGCGATGAGGGCCGCGGCGACTCCCGCCGCGCCACAGGCTCCCTGCGGGTGTCCTATCTGCGACTTGAGGGAGGACATGGGAATGCCGCGCGCATGCTCCTCGCCTAACGCAAGTTTTAACGCCCGGGTTTCGATGCGGTCATTCAGCTGCGTGGAAGTGCCATGGAGGTTCACGTACTGGATATCACGGGGTCCAACTCCCGCATCGTCCATGGCAAGCTGCATGGCGCGGGCAGGCTCCTCGCCGCACTCGGCCAGCCGCACCCGGTGGAAGGCCTCGCATGTGGAGCCGTAGCCCGCGATCTCCCCGTAGATTTGCGCCTTACGCTCACGGGCATGGTCATATTCTTCTAGCACAAACATCCACGACCCCTCGGCCAGCACAAAACCATCGCGGTCGGCGGAAAAAGGACGTGAGCCCCGCCCCGGTGCGTGATTCCAGGATCGCGTCACAATGCGCATGAGCAGGAACCCCCTCATCACGCCCTCCATGATGGGAGAATCCACGCCCCCGGCCAGCATCATGGGCAAACTACCGCTGCGAATTTCGCGCAAGGCATAGCCCAGGGCGTCGGTGGACGAGGTGCACCCGGTGGAGATCACGTGGCTCATGCCGCGAAAGCCAAAGCGCATGGAAATTTCGCTCGACATGGTGCCAATGGTTCCGCTGGGCACGGCAAACAAACTGGCCTCTGCCACTCGTCCGCTAAGCCAAAGCCGGTATTGGTGCTCGGAAAAATCCTGCGCCCCGCCGCCCGTGCCGAGAACTACGCCAATGCGCCGCTTGGCATCGAGGTCCATCGACGAGGGGACCAGTCCGGCATCGGCGAGTGCCTCGGTTGAGGCGGCTATCGCCATTGGAACCGAACGGGAAACATGCTTGCGCTCGTGCGCGTCCACCCAGGCCAACTCGTCGAAATCGCGCACCTCACCGGCAATCTGTACCGGAAGGCTGCTGGCATCGAAGCGGGAGATCGCGCCCACGCCACTGGTGCCCGCGAGAATTGCACGGCAGAAGGCCTGCCTGCCAATGCCATTGGGACTGACCACGCCCATCCCGGTCACAACCACGCGTTTGCGCATAGAAATCGCTTCTCCGCAGAACCCGATCTTCGCAGAGGAAACCCCTTCCGGCAACGTGCATCGCACGGGAACTCCGCCAGGGCTTCTTGCAGCGTTCTCACTTAGATGCAGAGCGGAGCCCCTGCTGCGATAATGGCAGTAGATTGAGTGAAGTTAATTGAGCCTTGGCCTTTACATCTCGGTGCCCTTCTGCCGCACGAAGTGTTCGTTTTGCAACTTTGCGTCAGGGGTGACCTCGCGCGCAGTCTACCGCCGCTATGTGGACCGCATCTGTGCCGATATTGCGGCCAGTCAACAGACCGTGGTCACGATGGGAGCCCCCTTGGAAGGGCACGCCGATTCCATTTACTTCGGCGGAGGCACGCCTACGGTTCTTGATCCCGCGGAGATGGAACGCATATTCCGCGCCATTGGCAATCACTTCCGAATAGATACCAATGCGGAGATCACGGTCGAGTGCGCCCCCGGCACGTTGAGTGCCGGAATGATCGACAGCCTGCTGCGTTGTGGCGTAAACCGCGTGAGCCTGGGCGTACAGTCCTTTGTCGACAAGGAATCCGCCGCGGTGGGACGCCTGCATACCCGTGCGGTTGTTCTCTCCGACATTGCGCTTCTTCGCTCCGCCGGCATTACCAACATCGGCATCGATCTGATCGCCGGCCTTCCCCACCAGAGCCCGGAAAGCTGGCGCTACTCACTCTCGGAGACCCTCGCCTCGGGCGTTCCCCACGTGAGCGTCTACATGCTTGAAGTCGACGATGAGTCCCGGCTTGGCAAAGAACTCATCGCGGGCGGAACCCGCTACCATGCCCACTTTGTTCCCAACGACGATGCGGTGGCCGCCTTCTATACCGAAGCCTGTGAGCGGCTGGAATCCGGCGGATTGCGGCAGTATGAAATATCCAACTTCGCCGCCGGTCCACTTTCCGCGAAATCCGGGGTCCGGCAGAACGCCGCGCTTCCCGCGATGTACTCGCGGCACAACCTCAAGTATTGGGAGCGCGAGCCGTATCTCGGATTCGGAGTGGATGCCCACTCCATGCTGCCGCTCCGTGGGAGTGACTTCGAGGCGGTGCGCTTCGCAACCGCCGATACGCTGGAGCAGTATCTTCAGGGGAGAGCATTGGACATCCAGCAGATCGGGCTGGCTCAGGCACAGGAAGAAAGTTACTTCCTCGGTCTGCGGCTCAATTGCGGGGTCGATCTGAACCACACCGCTGCCCGTTATGGATCCGGGGCCGTGAACCCGTTTCAGGCTGCAATCGACGATCTGTGCCGCGAAGGAATGCTTACGCGCTGCGATGGCACAATACGCCTTACAGCGCAGGGACGATTGCTTTCCAACGATGTGTTTGAACGATTCCTGGCCAGCCCGCAGTTGCAGGATTAGGCCCATGAGAATTTTTGCTGAGTAAATTATTGAATATGCTTCGATTGCTTTGCGTAACCGCACATCCCGACGATGAGATCGGCCCCTTCGGAGGCTCGCTGATGAGCTACCGCGAACGCGGCGTGGAGACCCACGTACTATGTCTCACGCCCGGACAGGCAGGCTCACATCGCGGAAGCGCCAGTACCGGCGAGGAACTGGCGCAAATCCGGCGGGCGGAGTTTTTCGCTTCCTGTGAGATTCTGCGTGTCTCGCACGCCGTAATACTGGACTATCCCGATGGAGGCCTCGACCGCACGAACTTCCATGACATTGTGGGAGTAATGGTGGCTCATCTGCGGCGCATCCGTCCGCACGTCGTCCTGACCCTGGGGCCGGAAGGCGCTATCAATGCCCATCCCGATCACACGATGGCCTCGATTTTCACGACGGCCGCCTTCCACTGGGCTGGCCGGGCCAATCGTTACACGGCGCAACTCGCCAGCGACGCAGAGCCGCACATTACTCAGCCGCACATCAAAACGCCCCACATCGCACAAAAGCTCTACTACTCGACGACGAATTTTGCGCTGCCAGAGCGGCCCTCCGTCTCGCCCGCACCCGTGACCGCCACCATCGACATAGAGCCCTACTTTGAATTCAAGTTTCAGGCCTTCCATGCCCACAGGACCCAGGCGCCGATCTACCCGTTTTTCGAAAAGGCCGTACGGACCACGGGAAGCCAGGAGCTCTTTCACCTTGCGGCTGCCAGCACCCCCAGGCTTGCAGGGCCGGAGACAGACCTGTTCGCTGGTGTTGTTGAAAATCCGGCCTGACCGGATTTCCCATGGGCGGATGCTATGATTCCGCTCGTGGCCGGGCGCAAACAGGGAAAATTCATCACCTTCGAAGGACTCGACGGCTCCGGCAAAAGCACGCACGTCGCCCGGCTTGCCGACACCTTGCGGGCCGCGGGGCTCGATGTGCTTGCCACCCGCGAGCCGGGCGGCACCCCGGTAGGCGAGCGCGTGCGCGCTATACTGGTTGATTCCGCCACCTCGGACCTTTCGCCATGGGCTGAATTGGCGCTCATGTTCTCCGCCCGCGCCCAACATATTCAGACCGTCATCCTCCCGGCTTTGCACAGGGGAACCACCGTCCTCTGCGACCGCTTTACCGATTCCTCGGAGGCCTACCAGGGCGGAGGCCGCAAGCTGGGCAGCGAACCCGTTCTCGAGCTTCACCGCATCCTCTGCGATGGATTGCAGCCCGATCTCACATTTCTGCTGAATACAACCGCCGCTTTCAGCGTGGCGCGCGCCCGGCGGCGTAACCGCTCCCGGCGCAGGTCAGGGGACGAAGGCCGCTTCGAAAGCGAGAATGCCGCCTTCTTTGACCGCGTCCACCGCAAGTTTCTTGAAATTGCCCGTCGCGATGTGGATCGGGTACTGACCATCGAGGCCCGCCGTTCGATTGAAGTGGTCCACCGGGAAATCCTGGCGGCCGTACACACCCGGCTCTTTCCCGGAATGCGCGGCATGGTCACCGTGCAGGAAAATAGCGGCGGGCATTCGCGGGATAAAAGTCCTGCAGGCGGCGGCAAAAGAGCCGGTGCGGCGCACCCAGGTACTGCATGAGCTTTAAGGATTTTCACGGAAACAGCGAGAGCGTTGAGCGGCTGCGCGGTATGATCGCCCGCGATCACTTTCCGCATGCCCTGATTCTCTCGGGAGCCGCCGGCTCAGGTAAGTTCACCCTGGCGCAAATGCTGGCCAAAACCATGAACTGCCTCTCCCCTCCCGAGGGGGCTTTGCCGGACTTTTGCGGGCGCTGCGCCAACTGCCTGCGCATCTCGGAATCCGACGATCTGGATACACGGTTTGCCGAGGCGGTGGAAGCTCGCGAAGGGCTGCGCGAGACCGACAAGCGCGAGACGCGAATCCTGATACAGACGCATCCGGATGTACTCGTGATCCCGCCCGACCCTCCGCAGATGCTGATCAAGGTTGACCAGGTACGGCACGTCATCGCCAATATCTACTACCGGCCTGCCGAGGGCCGCCGCCGCATCTACATCTTCACCGAAGGCGCTTTCATGAAGGAAGCGGCGAATTCGCTTCTCAAAATTCTGGAGGAGCCTCCTGAGTTTGCCTCGATCTTCCTGCTGGCGCAAAACCCCGGCGCGCTGCTCCCCACGATCCGTTCGCGCTGCATCAACGTTCATCTCTCGCCGCTTCCCATTACGGAGATTGAGCGGCAACTGGAAGAATTTCAGCCCGGCTGGAAGACCCGCGAGCGCCAACTGGTGGCCCGGCTCTCGGAGGGGGCGCTGGGACGCGCACGCGCTTTCGATCTGCCCGGCTATACCGCCGCCCGGCAGGATGCGCTTACCCTGCTCTCCACGGCAATTCGCGGCGAGGACCACTCTTCTTTGTTCCGCATCACCGAAACCTACCGTGCGGGAGCCGAGGGAAAAACAAAGACTGATCGGCTTCTGCGTACGCTGTATCTGCTGCTGGAAGACCTTCTGCTTTTGAAGTCCAATGCCGGGGATTTGGTGCGGAACTCCGACATTGCCGGCGAGCTGGGCCACATGGCCGGGGAGATAAGCTTCGAATGGATCGCCAGGGCCGCCCGCAGCCTGGGAGAAGTTGAGTCTGGCGCGCGACGCAACCTGCTGCGCTCGCTGTCGCTCGATGCCGCCGTGACCGGGCTGGAGCGCAGTGCGTCTTAAATTATTCTCCCAAAATTATTCTCCCCAAAATTATTTTCCCTAATTGCTTTCCCTGAGGCTGCCGTTACCGCTGTAACTCCCGAATATTGTCACCCGGGAACGCCTGTGGTAGGTTACCTCAAGCTCACAACTTATTGGCATTTCAGGAGTTCGGGTTCCCGTCCCACTTGGGGGTGGAACCTCGGAGCGTCCGGGGGAAGTCGCCCGGAACGAAGCGCAAGGCGCCTACGGGAAGGCAGCGCCCGGGAGACTGGACCGGTAGAATCTGCTGGTTCAAAGTGCAGATCAAAACCCAGGTAGGAACCTTAGATCGGAACCTCATAACCTGATGAAGGACACATCCAACCCGACTCCAGGCCCAACCGCAGAGGCGTCCGCCACCGGGCGGGCCCGTGATATTGAGGGCTTCGCGAACCGCAAGCTGATTCGCCCCACACTTCCACGGGACCACCGCGCCTCAGAGCCCCCGCCGGAACGGCGCGAGAGGACGAGCAACCACGGCAGGAAAACCGTACCCTCCGAACAGACCCATGCCGAGGAGTTCTACTACCAGAAGCAGATGCAGTCGCGCACTCCCATGGTCGTGATTCTCCAGAACGGGGAATCCCTTCACGGAACCATCGAGTGGTACGACAAAAACTGCCTCAAGCTCCAGTGCGAGGGCCCAACCCCCACCCTTGTCTACAAAGCCAGCATTAAGTACATGTTCAAAGAGAGTGAAGAGCGCGGTTAACCCACACTCAGCTTTCCGGCAAATGGCAGAAATGCGGGAGCCAGCCTTGCCCCTGGCTTTAGCTGGAAGTAATACATCGGGCCGAAACAGTCGGATTCAGGCTGCTGCTCCGGAAGGCTGATATTGCGGGCTGGGGCAAAATGGGATACAAGTTGGCACACCAAAAGGTTCTCTTGCCATGCCGGCCCTGAATTTGTTTCCCAACCGCTTTGTCACCCGCTTGCGGGCGGCAGAGGACGATTCCGAAAAACTGC